>NZ_DAIPZB010000020.1:0-73114 GCF_036782435.1 Pinisolibacter sp.
CTTCGCGCCTTCGTGAAAATCCCCCACGAGTCAGAAATTCATCCGGCTGGTATGAGACGCCTGCCTTCACCTTCGATTTCGACTATGCGTCCCAACATGGCACATCTCCCGCGAGAGCCGATGCATGCTTCCGCGATCGCCGCGAATTGGCATGGATAGATCGACTTCACGCAAAGATTGTTCCATTTGGGATTCGATTATTTCACGTTGGTTCGCTTTGGTGAGACGCATCCCGTTGAATCTATCTTCAAAGCGCGACAATTTCTTTCCTTGAGCAAGGGTATGGTCGCCAAGTCCCAGCGGAACCGATCGTCGGGGTCGGCATGGCGCTCTTGCAGCTTGCCGCCTTCATTGTGAGCGGCAAGGCGGATGCGATTGGCGCTGATCTCGATGCGGTGGACCACTTTGATCCGTCGTTCGCCATCGGAATCTTGCACCTCCACGAGGTCGCCTTTGTGCAAGCGCATGACGAGCTTTCCGCCGAGCCGGTCGCGTTCCCACTGCGGACGCCAGCCGGGGCGGTTGACCTCGAAGACGGATGCCGCGAATCCGCGCCAAGACCCATCCCGCATCTGAACGATGTCGACATGATGATTCTCGCCGGGCGTGACCGCGCGATAGGGCTTTCCGGTCTTTCGATCCAATATCGGTTCGATGCTCGCTTCCGGTTTCAGGACGCGAATTCGACGGATTCCGTTGTCGCCTGCGAAAGCCTCCAACATCTGAGCGAAACCTTTGGCGTCCGCGACCTTTCCGGAGGCGTCGAGGAACGGGTCGGCGAGGGCCCTGAGCTTGGTTCGGATGCCCCGATCGCGGATGCGCTCGACTTCGTTGAGGGTCAGACCCTTGAGGGGTTTGCGGAGTACGACGTTGCCGAGTGCACGGTCGGGGTCGTTCTCAGGGACCAAGCCGTACGAGGTGTCTTCGTGGAGCGCCCCTTCGCGCCCGTGCTCGGGTTTGTAGGAGACGGTAACGGACCGAATACGATCGCGAACGTGATCGCGGAAGTCATCGAACGGGGTCGGGATTTCGGTGAAGACTTTTTCGAGGTCGCGCTCTTCCGCTCTTGCCGCCTCATGAGCGATCCGCTGCACGACTCCACGCGTCAACGCCCCGATGACCACGGCGTCGATCGCATGGTGCCGATGATCGGCTCGATTTTTAAAGTTGTCGTCCGACAGAACCGAGTTCAATCCCCATTTGCCGCGCAGGAGGCCGGTGAGTGTTCCGGGTGTCACCCAGATTCGGTCAGGATCGCAGATTTTGCCGAGGTAGATCTTGGCGAGGCGAGAGAGGTGTTTCGTCTCGTTGAGTTGGCGAGCCAGGAAGTCTTCTTGCTTGCCGAACCGTTCGAGCGCGTCCGGCTTGAAGCGCCAGCGCTTGTTCGGGGGGAAATGGGCGACGCGAGCGAGGATGTCGGGCCAATCGGGAGATGACCCGAAGGCTTGGAAAGGGGTCTGGCGGCGCTTCTGCCGATTTGCTTCCCGTCGGCAAAGAACGCGGTTCGCCAGACTGTCGTCGAGCGTAAGGGAGACAGGGAGAACGTGGTCGATCTCGATGTCCGCCGAAAAGAGTTCAGCGATGCCGATGGTTCGGCCCGTATAGGGGCACTGAGCGACCCCGTCATTGGCCCGGGCCTGCTCTTCGAAGAGACGAAGGCGCACGCGATTCTCGGGCGTGTCGCGTTCACGGAGTTTCGCCAAGTCCGAAGCCCGCTTTTCGTTCTGACTGCGATTGGCGCGGTTTTCCCGATCGAGACGCTCCTTCTGTTCTCGATTGAGCTTCAGCTCACGGGCGAGTTCCACTGCGATCTGGTCGGGATGACCGAACTCGGCGACGAGGCCGTTGACCACCTTGCGCAGCTGATTCAGCCCAATGTGGACCGAGGGGTCCATGATGCGCCCCCAACGGGCCGCCTCATCCTTTTCATCGGGCTCCCCGGACCCCGGCAAGATGTGACGTTGCAGAATCCTGCCGTAGTAGGGCAGCCGATCCATGATCTCGCCGTCGCGTGCGTCGGAATGATGCCAGGGGCGACCGATCCGCTCACCGGCTAGGCGAACCGCATCGGCGTAGGTCACGACATGACCACCGGCATCCGCTTCGCGGATCAACGCGTGGAGAACCTCTCGGTTCGCAGTCGAACCCAAGCGCCCGTATCCGTCGGCGAGCGGGATGGTCGCGCACCGCTGTGCGGCAGTGTTCGTCAGACCGTCTTCAACCGAGAGCCGTTCGATCAACCGGTCCTCGTCTGCTTCATCGAGAAGTTTGGCGAGGAACCGGTCCTTTTGCTCGAACGTCAGCGAGAGCCATCCAGGGCCATAGTGGTCTCGCTTCGAGAGAAACTTCGCGGTTGCCGCGCCATCGATGCCGGTCTCACCGGCTTCTTCGAAATTGATGCGGACATGTGCGGGGATCTTCAACGCCTTGCGCAGCGCCTTGAAGGTGAGGTTCTTTCCGCTCATGAGCGCCGAAGCGATGACATCGCGTTCCGATTTGGTCAACGGGCGCTCAGAAACAGCGCCGGTCGACAGTCTCAGGTGAGCCAACCGTTCGTAGATGCCTCGCGCTTCGACCGAGGGAAGCGCTTTCGGTAGGCGTTTCTCGGAAGGTTCGAACGTGCAGACACCGATCTTCGGGGGTTTCAGGTCCCGTTGCCGGAAAATGATCGTCGCAAGTCGGTCGCGAAGCGCTTCCGTGTAACGCTCGGGGGCGAAACCAGCCTGCTTCACCCAGAGTTGCCCGAACTCGGCCCGGATCATCTCGCGTGTCGGATAGAAGGCGTAGAGGGACTTGGCCCCTTTGCCCTCGACGCGAATGCGCGTCGCCTGACGAGTTCTCGGTGTGCCGCGATGCTTGGACCATAGGAATTCGCCGAGAGTGCGTGAATTGGTCTCGTCGAGCAAGGCGCGAAGACGCTCGGAGCCTTCTGCTATCTTACCCTTCTCGTTGTCCTTCCTGTCGGCCTTCCGGTTCGATCGGAACCCGCGCCTTTGGTTCAGGTGGAAGAGAACTCGCCCGAATTCGTGAGGGGTCAATGGTTCATCGAGACCTTTTGCCCTGAGGAAATAGGGGTCGATTTCGGCCAAGGATCGGGCGTCGTTTTCGTCGATCGGCATGAGCCCTTCGGTAACCAGGGCCTTCATGAGGTCGGCCCGCCGCAGGACGAATCGATCACGGCGCTTGCGGCTCTGCTTCGGAACCCGCCGCATCGTTGCGAGCGACTGACCATCCTTGGGGTTCCGACCGTCCTTGAAGATGAGGACGCCTGTGCGTGCGAGTTCGAGCGCCGTATCGGCCCCGAAAACGCCGTCACCGGTCCGCCAGACAGCCCAGCCGATCGAATTGGTCCCGATGTCGAAGGAGAACCGAATTTTGCTCACGGGGCGTCTCCGCGTTCTTTGCCGAGAAGCCTACAACCCTTCGGGATTCTTTGAAAACCGATGCACCTGTGCTATCAGAGGGCGTTCTAGCAAGGAACGTGGTGTGGTCCCTCCGTTAGCAAGGCACCATGCCACCAAATCGAGGCGGGCTCCGGTCCGCCTCTCTTGCTTCCGGCGTCAAACCCTTGTCATTCTTAAGAATCTCCGACATTGCCGCCACCAAGGCCACGTCGCGGCATCCATACTCACGGGTTCATCTCCTTGCTGCGCGGCTGATGTGGAGAACGTCAGCGCATGCTGCGCGAAGCCGGTTTCACCAAGGTGGACGTCACCGGCCGGTCCGGCGACTACGGGATCGACCGGGTCGACATCCTGCGAGTGAACTTCGTCAGCTTCAAAGTCGTCTTTTGGTGTAAACGCTTTCTCACTTCCCGCCGCGCCGCTCTCAAGAGCCCGTGCGGCCCGGGCAAGTTCTATTGCTTCCGGTGTCGCGAGCCGCGCGAGCCGGCCCTCGGCATGGCGGACTACCTCCCCTTCGACGATGCGATCGGCAATCTCTCGGCGCTCTGCCCCGTCTGCGCAACGGTCATGAACAAGAGGGCATCGCTCGCCCGATTGGGCGTCGTCGCGGCGCGAATGGAGGTCGCGTTTCCGATGGGTCGAACACGATTGAACGAGAGTTCCGACCCCTCCCTCAATCGTGACTTCGGAAAGGATCGATGACATGGCGAAACTCAACGCCGCCAACGAGCGGATCAAGCGCTCCTATTTTCAGTATCTGAAGGAAGCGAAGCGGGCGAGCGAGGCGTCGGTCGATGCGGCGGCGGCGCTGGCGCGCTTCGAGGACTACACGAAGCGACGCGACTTCAAGCGCTTCCACATCTCGCAGGCGACGGCCTTCAAGGCCTCGCTCGTCGACGCGATCTCGGACCGGTCCGGCAAGCCGCTCGCCAAGGCGACGGTCCATCAGACGTTCGCCGCCTGTCGGGCCTTCTTCCTGTGGTTGGCGGGGCAACCGGGGTATCGGTCGCGCCTCACTTACGCCGATGCCGACTACTTCAATCTGTCGGAGAAGGACGCGCGGATCGCCACGGCGTCGCTCGAACGTCCGGTCCCGACGCTCGAACAGATTCGGCACACGCTCTCGATCATGCCGACCGAGACGGAAATCGACAGACGCAACCGGGCGGTGGTCGCCTTCGCGCTGCTGACCGGCGCGCGTGACGACGCCATCGCCTCGGCTCGGATCAAGCACGTCGATCTAGCGGAAGGTCGGTTCCGACAGGATGCGAAGGAAGTACGGACGAAGTTCTCGAAGAGCTTCGATACGTGGTTCTTCCCGGTCGGGGAGGAGGCCACGGCGATCGTCACCGAGTGGGTGAAGGAGCTGCGAGGCGTCCACTTCATGGGTGACGCCGATCCGCTGTTCCCGGCATCCAAGGTGGAAGTCGACCCGCAGACGCGCCGGTTTGCAGTGGCGGGGCTCGATCGCAAAGTCTGGAGCAATGCCGAACCGATCCGGGCGATCTTCCGAGAGGCCTTCGCGGCGGCCGGATTGCCGTACTTCAATCCCCATTCGGTCCGAAAGACACTCGCTCAGTTGGGCGAGCGGATCTGCAATGGTCCCGAGGAGTTCAAGGTGTGGTCGCAGAACCTCGGTCACGATCACGTCGCAACGACGTTCTCGAGCTATGGACAGGTCCCGTCCCATCGGCAAGCCGAGATCCTGCATGGGCTCGGCGTGGCGAAAGCCAAACGGAACGCGATCGTGGATGACCTCGCGGCGGTGCTTTCGGCCCATGGGGTCATCGCCCCGGCCTCCCACTCGTCCTGAATTCGACCACCTCGGCGCCCTTGCGCAGGGTGTCGAGGTGGTCCGACCACCACTGCATCATCTTCACCCGCTCGTCCCAATGTTCCCCGCGGGCGTAGGCGCGGCGGACGGCGTTCTTCTCGACATGGGCGAGTTGGCGCTCGATCGCGTCGGGGTTCCACTTGCCGCACTCGTTGAGAAGGGTCGACGCGGTCGCTCGGAAGCCGTGGGAGGTCGCTTCGTCCTTGGCATAACCGAGGCGACGAAGGGCGGCGTTGAGGGTGTTCTCGGAGATCGGCCGTAGGACGGTGCGGACGCTCGGGAAGACGAGGCGCCCGCCGCCGGTGATGGCTCGGAGTGTTTCCAGTTCGGCGACCGCTTGGTGCGGGAGCGGTATACGGTGCTCGCGGCGTATCTTGGCGCGATGGGCGGGGATCGTCCAAACCGCCTTGGCGAGGTCGAACTCGGACCACTCCGCCATGCGCAGTTCGCCGGGGCGGGGAAAGAGGATCGCCAACAAGCGCAACGCGGTCTTGGTGGTCGCCTGTCCGTCGAAGTCGTCGATCGCCCTCAGGAGGGCGCCTAGGTCCTTCGCGTCGGTCACGGCGGCGCGGTGCTTCACCTGGGGGCGGACGAGGGCGCCGTGCAGGGCCTGTGTGGGGTCTGTCTCGGCGCGGGCGGTGGCGATGGCGTAGCGGAAGACGGCGCCGACGGTCGCCCGCAGGCGAACCGCGGTCTCGTGGTTACCCTTGGCTTCGATGCGCTGGAGGACGACGAGCACGTCGGGTGCGCGGATCTCGGTCATCGGACGGTCGCCGAGTTCGCCACGGGCGAGACCGAGGAGCCATTCGACCTTGCCGACCGTCGACTTCGCCTTGCCCTCGCGGCGCATCTTGTCGAGGTACTCGTCGGCGAGGACAGCGAAGGTGTTCGCCGCGACGAGCGCGGCCTCACGGCGAGCGTCGCGCTTGTGGGTGGATGGGTCGATGCCCTCGATCAGAAGCCCGCGCGCGGCGTCTCGGGCCTCCCGCGCCTTGGCGAGGGTCACGACGGGATAAGGGCCGATCGCGAGCTTCTTCTCTTTGCCCCCGTACCGGTATTTCCAATACCAGAGGCGTGACCCGGTCGGGTTGACGAGGAGATAGAGGCCCCCGGCATCCGTGAGCTTGTGGGGCTTGTCCTGGGGCTTGGCGTTGCGAATGGCGATGTCGGAAAGGGGCATTGGGGGCTTCGCCTCCGGGGGCTTTCAGCCGAGGCCCCCATTAAAGCCCCCAATTTCATCGGATGCAATCGGAGGCCCCCGGACCAATCCGGACACACGAGGCCCCGAAAACGGCTCTAAACCGTTGATTTTCGGACGTTATCGGACGATCTCGGAGGGGAGGGTGGTGCCGCGGAAGGGATTCGAACCCCCGACCCCATCATTACGAATGACGTGCTCTACCGGCTGAGCTACCGCGGCTCGTCGGATCGGGTCGCAGGAAGGGTGCGGCGCGCGGCGCCGGCCCGGGCGATCCGTCGGACGGCCGACCTGATACCGGCATTCGAAACCCTTGGCAAGCCTGCCGGCACTTTCCCTCTTCGCCGTCTTGCTCTAAATCAGCCGGCGACATCTTCCCGCCTCCGAAGGACGATCCGATGGCTCCGCGCACCCTCTACGACAAGATCTGGGACGATCACGTCGTCGCCACCCAGCCCGACGGGACCTGCCTGCTCTACATCGATCGCCATCTCGTCCACGAAGTGACGAGCCCGCAGGCCTTCGAGGGGCTGCGCGTCGCCGGGCGAAGCGTGCGTGCGCCGCAGAAGACCCTGCTGGTCGTCGACCACAACGTGCCGACCACCGATCGCAGCCACGGCATCGACGATCCGGAATCGGCGCTCCAGGTCGCCACCATCGCCAAGAACGCCGCGCATTTCGGGCTCGAGTACTACGACGAGCACGACAAGCGCCAGGGCGTCGTCCATGTCATCGGTCCGGAGCAGGGCTTCACCCTGCCGGGCACCACCATCGTCTGCGGCGACAGCCACACCTCGACCCACGGCGCCTTCGGGGCGCTCGCCCACGGCATCGGCACCTCGGAGGTCGAGCATGTGCTCGCCACCCAGACGCTGGTGCAGGCCAAGGCGAAGAACATGAAGGTGGTGGTCGACGGCGCCGCGCCGGCCGGCATCACCGCCAAGGATATCGTGCTCGCCATCATCGGCCGCCTCGGCACCGCCGGCGGCACCGGCTACGTCATCGAATACACCGGTCAGGCGATCCGCGATCTGTCGATCGAAGGCCGCATGACGGTGTGCAACATGTCGATCGAGGCGGGCGCGCGCGCCGGTCTCGTCGCTCCCGACGAGAAGACCATCGACTACTTCCGCGACAAGCCGAAGGCGCCGAAGGGCACCGATTGGGACGCGGCGGTCGCCTATTGGCAGACGCTGTTCTCGGACGAGGGCGCGCATTTCGACGCCGAGATCCACATCGACGCGGCGAGCCTGAAGCCGAACGTCACCTGGGGCACCTCGCCGGAAGACGTCATCGCCATCGACGCGCCGATCCCCGACCCGGACGACATCACCGACGAGACCAAGCGGGCCTCGAAGTGGCGGGCGCTCGAGTACATGGATCTGAAGCCGGGCACGAAGATGACCGACGTCAAGATCGACACGGTGTTCATCGGCTCGTGCACCAACGGCCGCATCGAAGACTTCCGTGCCGCGGCGCAAGTCGCCAAGGGCCGCAAGGTGGCCGAGGGTGTCCGCGCCCTGGCCGTGCCGGGCTCGGGTCTGGTCAAGGAGCAGGCGGAGGCCGAGGGGCTCGACAAGATCCTCGTCGAAGCCGGTTTCGAATGGCGCGAGCCGGGCTGCTCGATGTGCCTGGCGATGAACGCCGACCGGCTCAGCCCGGGCGAGCGTTCGGCCTCGACCTCGAACCGCAACTTCGAGGGCCGTCAGGGCTTCAAGGGCCGCACCCATCTCGTCAGCCCGGCGATGGCCGCGGCGGCCGCGATCGCGGGACGGTTCGTCGACGTGCGCGATCTGAAGTGAGAGCCGAGATCTTCGCACCGATCACGAGAGGCCGGGACGCGGAAACGCCTCCCGGCTTTCTTGTCGGAGCGGCCGCTTCGTGGTCGATCGCAGGTCCATGTCCGGCTAGATCGGCGCCGTCGGCCTCGACGTCTACGAGCGGGAGGCCGACCTCTTCTTCGAGGATCTCTCCGACGAGGTCATCCCGGACGACACCTCCTGACCTTCCCCGACGTGCTGGTCACCGGCCACTAGGCCTTCTCGCTGACCATCGCTGAGCAGGAGGCTGGAAGGGTGTCGGCGAACCGGGTGGTGGCGGAGGGGGCAGGGGAAGGGGTGAGGACAGTCGGCCGACGAGTGGTGGCGGTCGAGAGTGTCGGAGGAGAGACCCATGAGCCGTATCGGCAACGTGCGGGTCGAGGCTTTCGACGAAACGGCGGCTTGGCTGAGGGGCAAGGCGGAGGCCGAGACCTGGGCCATTCCGAACGGCGCTCTCATCGCCGAGCGCGTCTGCGCGATTTGGCATGTGGTGGCAGCGTCGACCAAGGCTCAAGAAACAAATATCGTATTCGTGTTTGACCCCTCGAAGGCAGAGAGTAATTTCGAACAGCGCCGGTAGCGAATGGCCGAGGCATGATCAGAAAGACGCTTATTTCTGTCGACGTTCTGATCTTCTTTGTGCTCTTCCGAACCATGAACCGATAGAAGGTGCGCTCGGATGTCTTTCAACAAAATCCCAAAATTGTGTCAGCTTTGCTCCATCTGCCGTAACTCGGCGAGCAAAGTCGTTAACGATGTTTTCCCACGCTGGGTCGCGTTGTGGCGACCTAAGAGACCCATCGTCGTGGAATATCGGCTTGTCCCGCATCCGAACTGCCCGTAGTCGCACGTCTTTGGGAAGGCATTTTGCTGATGTATATATAATTTCTGAGCTTATGCCATTTGAAGGAGCGGAGAATTCATCTTTGTCTGTTATATGATAACCACTACCCTCTCCAATCCGTTCCATTCGGCGAAAATTGAAAAGGTCGCCTTCTTCTCGTGCAACATTCATCATCTCTTCCAATAAATCATTACGAAGAGTGGGTGGGAAATACACGTTCTTATATGCATTTAGCCATTGTAGCTTATTTAATTCCACTACTTCCGTGGATTTCTTAATATATATTACATTTCTATCTGAAGTTGTTGTGTAGACATTGCTATCGTGCAACATTAGTGCAAACTGAGGTGAGAGCGGCAGAACTATTTGCAGCCCAGAGCGGGTGAGACCAACCGCGCGTTGTGGGAAATGTCGCCTGCCGAACCAGTTCGTAGATACTACGGGATTATCGGCGATGACAAACGGGACGGCGGTCTCATTCACAATCAGGAATTGTTTTAGGTCGAGCATCAATGGACTCAGCGCCAATGCGTGGCCAACGTTGTAGTTTACGGCATCTTTAATGCCGATTCTAGTCTTGCGAAGAACATGCTCGTCAATGCGATTGTACATCAAAAGTTTGACCAGTTTATCTACCATTCCGTTCAGTTCTTCTTCGGCGCGCAAAGTTCGAGCTTTCTGAAGCATGACCATCTGGATGAGATGCCAGCCATCGCGCTCGTCGATAGACCTCGTATCGATCATTTTGCGGACTAGGCTAGAAAAATGCCCCTCGACTTGCCCAAGCGCCTTTTCAATAGCTGTATTCTTCCCATAAAAATAGTCTTTATAGCATTGTTCCCCAAGTGACGCTTTCAGAACGACTTTACGACGCTGGATATTAACTAGATTGATCTGCCGAGCTTTAGGTTGTCGACCCAAATCGTATGCAAAGTAGCGCAGGGTTGACTTCGGCACGTAGTGCTGGCGCTTATTGTCAGCCACTCATTGTCTCCCAACCGTAGTCAGTGTCGATCAAAGCCCGCTAAGGGCGCTACTCCTGTTAGCATGTCAATCAGTTACAATCTTGTCCGACGCCCGTCTCCCCTTGAATCCCACGCCCGCCCCGACGATATCTCGGCCAGTCGAGCGGGCCTCCAGCCCGCCGTATCTCGACCCTCTTAAAAGCCGGATGCTACCATGACGGACACCATCGATCGCCCGACCGAGACCCACGCCTTCCAGGCCGAGGTGTCGCGCCTGCTGCATCTCATGGTGCATTCGGTCTATTCGAACCGCGACATTTTCTTGCGCGAACTCGTCTCGAACGCCGCCGACGCCTGCGAGAAGCTGCGGTATCTCTCGCTGGAGACGCCGGAGCTGATGGGTGAGGACGGCGAACTCGCCATCACCATCGCCGCCGACGCGGACGCCGAGACGCTGACGATCGCCGACAACGGCATCGGCATGACACGCGACGAGCTGATCGAGAACCTCGGCACCATCGCCAAGTCGGGCACCCGGGCGTTCCTCGAGGCCGCCGGTCAGGCGGGCGGCAAGGCGTCCAACCTGATCGGCCAGTTCGGCGTCGGCTTCTATTCCGCCTTCATGGTGGCGAAGCGGGTGGTCGTCACCTCGCGTCGCGCCGGCCATGCCGAAGCCTGGACCTGGATCTCGGACGGCATCAACGGCTACGAGGTGATGCCGGCGGCCGACGAGGACGCGCCGGCGCGCGGCACCGTCATCCGGCTCGAACTCAACGACGAGAGCCTCGACTATGCCAAGGAAGAGACCGTCGAGCGCATCGTCGAGACCTATTCGGCGCACGTGCCGGTGCCGGTGCGCTTCGTCAAGCTCGGCGAAGAGGCCAAGGCGCTCTCCGACGGCTCGGCCCTGTGGGCGAAGCCGAAGTCGGAGATCACGGCCGAGGCCTACAAGGAGTTCTACGGCAACGTCTCGGGCCAGTGGGACGAGCCGGCGATGACGGTGCACTACAAGGCGGAAGGCCGCCACGAGTACACGGTGCTCTTGTTCACCCCGTCGATGAAGCCGTTCGATCTCTTCGATCCGGCGCGCAAGGGCCACATCAAGCTCTACGTCCGCCGCGTCTTCATCGCCGACGACGTCGACCTGCTGCCGCACTGGCTGCGCTTCGTGCGCGGCGTGGTCGACTCGGAAGATCTGCCGCTCAACCTGTCGCGCGAGATGCTGCAGCACAATCCGGTGCTGGAGGCGATCCGCAAGGCGGTGACGACCCGGCTGCTCTCCGAACTCGCCAAGCTCGCCGAGGCCGACGCCGAGAAGTTCGCCGGCGTCTGGGACGCCTTCGGCGCGGTCATCAAGGAGGGTCTCTACGAGGACACCGACCGGCGCGACGAGCTCTTCAAGATCGCCCGCTTCAAGACGACGACGAGCGGCGAGGGCACGCGGAGGCTTTCGGACTACGTCGCCGGGCTCAAGGACAACCAGACCAAGATCTACTATCTGCTCGCCGACGATCTCGCCCGGGCCGAGGCGAGCCCGCATCTCGAAGGCTTCAAGGCGCGCGGCATCGAGGTGCTGCTGCTCACCGATCCGGTCGACGCCTTCTGGGTGCGCACGGCGCTCGGCTACGAGGGCAAGCCGTTCCAGTCGGTGACGCAGGGGGCGTCGGATCTCGATGCCATTCCGGTGAGCGAGGAGGCTCCGAAGCCGGAGGCGAGCGACGCGGCGGGTGTCGCGGCGCTGGTCGAAAAGCTCAAGGGGCTGCTCGGCGACAAGGTCTCGGACGTGCGCACCTCGGCGCGCCTCGCCTCGTCGCCGGCCTGTCTCGTCGCCTCGGAGTTCGGGCCGGACAAGCAGTTCGAGAAGCTGATGGCGCGCCATCAGGGTGGAGCGCCGTTCGGCCGGCCGGTGCTGGAGATCAACCCGACGCACCATCTGGTGACGGCGATCGCCGCCAAGATCGGCGCCGACGACACCCTGGTCGAGGACGCCGGCCATCTCCTCCTCGGTCAGGCCAAGGTAGCCGAGGGCGAGGCACCTGACGATCCGGCCGATTTCGGCCGGCGGCTGGCCCGGGTGCTGGAGAAGGCGCTCGGGGCGTGAGCCTCCGGTCGAGCGGGACGAAATTCGACGGCGGGCTTCGGCCCGCCGTTTTCGTTTCGGGGAGGAGAACGAGGAGGCCGCATGCCGGTGTGGCACGGCACGGGGTCCCCACCCCTCACGGGAACCTCTGCGTAGTTCGATCAGCCGATTTCAATGCCGTGCGCGATGCTTCGAGACGGCGCGCGAGGCGCGCCTCCTCAGCATGAGGCGTTCGCCATTGCTTGGAAATCCCCAGCACCTCATCCTGAGGAGGGCCGCAGGCCCGTCTCGAAGGATCGCGCACGGACGCCGGTCCCGGGGGCGAGTCCGATGGATCGCCGGATCGAGTCCGGCGATGATGGGAGGAGGGGTGGGAACACCCCGCTGGCCGGCGCCTCCCTCAGCTCCTCCGTTCGGCGATGAAGCGCGCGGCCGCGATCAACGTCTCGGCGCGGTCGCCGTAGGGGGCGAGTTCGGCGGTGGCGGCGTCGACCAGACGGGAAAGCTCCTCCCGCATCGCCGCGACACCGTGGAGGGCGACGAGCGTGCCCTTGCCGCGGGCGGCGTCCTTGCCGGTCGCCTTGCCCATGGTCTCGGCCGAGGCCTCGACGTCGAGCAGGTCGTCGGCGATCTGGAAGGCGAGGCCGACGATGGCGCCGAAGCGGCCGAGGCGGGCGACGTGCTCGGGGTCGGCGCCGGCAAAGATCGCGCCGGCTTCGAGCGGGAAGCGCAACAGTGCCCCGGTCTTCATCGCCTGGAGGCGGCGGATCGCAGCGTCGTCGAGCGTTTCCGGGCGACCGTCGGCGGTCCAGCGGCCCTCGGCCGCCAGATCGAGCATCTGGCCGCCGACCATGCCGCCGATGCCGGCGCCGCGCGCCAGCCGCAGCACGAGTTCGGCGCGCACCGCCGGATCGGCATGGGTCGCCGGATCGGCGAGGAGATCGAAGGCGAGGCTCTGCAAGCCGTCGCCGACCAGAATGGCGGTCGCCTCGTCGAAGGCGCGATGGACGGTCGGGCGGCCGCGGCGCAGGTCGTCGTCGTCCATCTGCGGCAGGTCGTCGTGGACCAGGCTGTAGCAGTGGACCAGTTCGACGGCACAAGCGGCGCGGGCCACGGTCTCGCCCTCGCAGCCGAACACCCGCGCCGCCTCGATCATCAGGAAGGGGCGCAGCCGCTTGCCGCCGCCGAGCACGGCGTGGCGCATGGCGGCGAGGAGGCGGGCCGGGCGCAGGGTCTCGCCGGGAAGCGCGTCGTCGGTGAGCAGCCGCTCGAGCATCGCCTCGATCAGGGCGGCGTCGGCGGCGAGCCGGGTCTCGAAGAGGGTCGGGTTTGCGGTCATCGGCGCGGGTCGGTTCCGGACGGCACCGGCGTCGCGGTGCCGGCCGATCGGAGCTAACGCGAAACGGGCGGCTTTCCAAGAGGCGGTCGCGGTCTTTCGTATCCGTGGTGTACGCTCGACCGCCGGGGTCGGATGGGCCGGCGGTCGCGCGGAAAATACGCCGCGAGCACTGGTCAAAGCCGCGAGAGGTGTGTATAAGCCGCGCCGATCCACCGAAATCTTGCGCCTTCGGCCGGCTGTCCGGACCGTTCGGCATCGGGGTTGACGGTGCACCCCGCACGCGTTTTCGCGTCACCGTAGAGGTCGACGCGCCAGATCCGGAGTACGAACGATGGCCGTTCCGAAGAGAAAGACCTCGCCGTCGAAGCGCGGCATGCGCCGTTCCGCCGACGCGCTCAAGGCCCCGACCTACGTCGAGGACAAGGATTCCGGCGAACTGCGCCGTCCGCATCACGTCGATCTGAAGACCGGCATGTATCGCGGGCGCCAGATCCTGGAGCCCAAGGGCGAGTGATCGTCCGCTCCGACGAGAATTCGAAGGCCGGCGTTTCGCCGGCCTTTCTTCTTTTCGGCCACATCTCGTCCTATCGAGACCGTCGAGCGATTCTCCCGCTCACCCGCTTCGCCGTCCCCACACAGGATGCCGCCCGATGTTCTTCAACATCCCGCTGACCCTCGCGCCGCTCCTCGTCTACAACCTGCAGCTCTTCGGCGTGTTCGGCGCCGCGGCGGGCGACCCGTGGGTGTCGCCGGTCTTCACCGTCGCGATGATGTCGGATGCCCGCTTCACCCTGTTGTTCGGCGATCTCCTGATCGTCGCCGGGCTGGTCTGCCTGTTCGTCGAGATCGTCAAGGCGACGCGCACCTCGGCGCCGACCATCGTCGATCATTCGATGTCGCTCGGCGTCTTCATCCTCTATCTCGTGGAATTCCTCACCGTCGCCGGCGCGGCGACCTCGGTGTTCTTCATCCTGATGGTGATCGCGCTGATCGACGTGGTGGGTGGCTTCACCATCACCATCCGCGGCGCACGGCGGGATTTCGGCTTCGAGCGTCAGTGAGCCGGACCCGCTTCAGCGGGCGGTGTCGACGAGATAGCCGGGGACCAGCAGGCCGGGGCCGTCCATGACGTCGGCATAGGCGCGGGCGGCACGGGCCGGTTCGGCGCGGCGGCGACGGCGGGTCTCGGGGAGATCCTCGCGGGTGGCGACGAGCTGGGCGAGGAAGGGCGCGTGGGCGTGCCAACGCACCAGCCGTTCGGTCTCGTTCTCGTGGCGCTTCGGCGCGGTGGCGGGGACGAGGGCGCGGGTGTCGGTCCAAGGTTCGGCCCGATCGCGCTCGGCGCCGGTCCCTGCGGCGCCGGCGGCCGGCTCGACGCGGCGGTCGAAGGCGCAGGGATCGAGGGCACGCGGATCGAGGGCGCGGCGCTCGACGCCGAAGCCGTTTCCGATCCCGTTCGTCCGTCCGATCCGCATGGAACTCGCCTCTCACCGGGATCGACGGGTGTCCCGGAACGGGACGGCGCGTCGATCTTTCGGTAAGAGTTCCGCAAGCGCCGGGCCAGTTCGGTCCCTCCGGTGGCGGACGGGGCCGGGATCTTCGCAGGATGGTGAACGTCAGCCGCGGAAACGCCAGACGACCGAATGCTTGACTTCGGCGTCCTCCAGCGCCCGGGTGGTGGGAACCCGGTATTCCGCCAGCATGTCCAGGCGGTCCTTCGGCAGATAGCTGCGGCCGGGATCGCCGACGAGGGCGAGCGCCCCACTCGCCACCACGCTCGCCGCGAAAGCGGCGACGCGGTCCGCCAGGGGACGCTCGAAGAAGACATCGCCGAACAGCACCGTTTCGGGACGGAACGGCACGGCGTCGAGACCGGCGTCGAGGACGTCGAGACCGGCGATCTCGAAACGGACGCCGTTCATGCCGGCGTTGAGTTCCATGGCGACGAGGGCGAAGGGGTCGATCTCGGTGGCGAAGACGCGGGCGGCACCGGCCTTGACCGCGGCGATCGCCTCGAGGCCGGAACCGGCGGCGAAGACCAGGACGTTCTTCCCCGCGACCGTCTCGGGATGATCGAGGATCCAGCGGGCGAGCGCCTGGCCGCCGGCCCAGGCGAAGGCCCAGAAGGGCAGCGGCAGACCGAGGGTGTCGAGCTCCTCCTCGGTCAGCTTCCACAGATCCATCGCCTCGTCGGCGAGGTGGAGCGAGATCTCGGGGACGTGCGGCGGCGCCTGCAGGCGGGTGTTCGAGCGGATGAACTCCGCGGCGTCGCCGATCCGTCCGTCGCTCAACCGCCGAGCCCCCCGAGTTCGCGGATGAGCCGCCATTCCTCGTCGGTGACCGGTTGCACCGAGAGGCGGGAGTTCTTGACCAGCACCATCTCGGCGAGCCGCGGATCGGTCTTGATGGCGGCGAGCGTCACCGGGACGGGAAGCGGTTCGACCGCCTTCAGCGTCACCGCGCCGAAGGTGCCCTTGGGGTCGGCGAGATCGGGCGCCCAGGCGGCGGCGACCTCGACCACCCCGACGACGGCCTTGCCTTCGTTCGAATGGTAGAAGAAGCCGCGATCACCGACCTTCATCGCCTTCATGTGGTTGTTGGCGAGATGGTTGCGCACGCCTTCCCAGTAGGTGCCGGTCTCGCCGGCGGCGACCTGATCGTCCCACGACCAGACGTCGGGTTCGGACTTGTAGAGCCAATGAGCCATAGTGCGCCTCACGCCGTCGGCGCGCCGACGACCCAGCGCCAGGGCCGGATCTCGGCGTCGGCGAAGAGGCCGGCCACCGCATAGGGGTCGGTGGCGAAGGTGGCCTTCGCCTCGGCGAGGGTCTCGGCCTCGATCACCACGATCGAGCCCTGCATGATCTCGCCGGTGTCGTCGAGGAACGGGCCGGCGATGCGCACCTTCGCGCCCATCCCCTTCAGCCAGGCGACATGGGCGTCGCGGGTGGCGAGACGGACGGCGAGGTGGTCGGGCTTGTCGTGGCACATGGCGGCGAAGAGCATGAGGTCGGCCTCGGGGTCGAGAATGGGGTTCGTTGGAGAGTTAGAGGGGGTGGCGTCCGAGATCAAGGCATTCCCCCGGGTCGACGGTCGGCTCGACGTACGGTGACTGGCATCGGGGCACTGGCCAACGACACGGCTCGATCGCATTCTGTCGTCGTACGAGTGACGCTTGCGGTCGGGTGCGATCACACTTCGCGGCACGGTCGTCCGTGCCGTCGAAGGGATCGAGACGCCGATCGGGGCCGGGACGGAACATCATCGCGGGAGATCCACCATGAAGACATCGATCGGTCGTGCCATCGTGGCGGCATCGCTGCTCATCGTCTGCACCCCGGCGTCGGCCGCCGACCACGTCGTCACCACGGCCAAGAAGGCCGCGATCGAGATCATGCCGAACGAGAGCGAGGTCGATCGAACGCTCGAGGAGATATGCCTCGGTGGCGGCCGTATCGAACTGCGGATCGGAGCCGAATTGCAGCTCGGCCAGGGCGCCTTCGACCGGGTCTCCGTGACGGTCGTCTCCGGTAAGGCCACGGCCACGCTGACCGGCGTTTCGGTCAAGAGCCCGAATTTCGAGATGACGGGCGGCAGCGAGCTCCTCACCGTCGTCGAGGCGAACGACGGCGCTCTCGCGCTGCTTTCGAAGGGTCGGGGCGATGTCACCCTCGCGGCGGGCGAGAAGCGGATGTCCGCGGCGTTCGACGCTGCGGCGAAGCGCAAACTCGCGGCTTTCGTCGATGCCTGCCGCTCGAGCGACTGACGCAGGGCTCGTCGTTCGTGCGAGCCCGGCCTCACCGGTCCGCTCGCCTCACGCCGTCTCGCGTTTCAGCGGCCGGCTCATCAGGCGGTCGATGGCGCCGGCGACGTCGATCTTCTCGCAGACGACGTCGGCGATCGCCGCGGTGATCGGCAGTTCGACGCCGTGGAGTGCGGCGAAGTCCACCGCCACGGCGGCGGTGTGGACCCCTTCGGCGAGTTTGGTGCCGTGGCGGGTGAGGTCGACGACCGAGCCGCCGGCGCCGATGGCATGGCCGAGCGAGAAGTTGCGCGATTGCGGCGAGGTGGCGGTGAGCACCAGATCGCCGAGGCCGGAGAGGCCCATCATGGTCTCCGGTTCCGCCCCGAGCGCTCGGCCGAGGCGGGTCAGTTCGGCGAAGCCGCGGGCGGTGAGCGCGGCTTGGGCGCTGGCGCCGAGGCCGCGGCCGACGACGATGCCGGAGGCGATGGCCAGCACGTTCTTCAGCGCCCCGCCGATCTGGACGCCGACGAGGTCGTGCGAGGCGTAGGGGCGGAAGCTCGACGAGGAGAGGGCGACGGCGATCGCTTCGGCGACCGCATCGTCGGCGGCCGCCACGGTGACCGCGGTCGGCAGGCCGCGCGCCACGTCGGTGGCGAAGCTCGGACCGGAGAGGACGGCGGGCACCACATGGGGCAATTCGTCGGCGATGACCCGGGTCATCGTCGCGTGAGTGCCGTGTTCGAGGCCCTTGGCGGCGGAGACGACGGGGATGCCGGCGGGACAGGCCGCGGCGAATTCGCGGGCGACGTCGCGAGTGACCTGGGCGGGAACCGCGAGGATCACCATGTCGGCGCCGGCGAGGGCGGCGGGCGCGTCGGTGGTGGCGTAGAGGCCGGGATCGAGGCGAATGTCGCCGAGGAAGGCCGAATTGGTGCCGCGATCGCCGATCTCGGCGACGGTCTCGGGATCGCGCGACCACAGGCGGACGTCGCGTCCGGCGCGGGCGGCGACGAGGGCGAGCGCCGTGCCCCAGGCGCCGGCGCCCAGAACCGCGACGGTCTCGATCGGACGAGGGGCGATGGTCGAGGTCATGCCTTGGCTCCCAACTGGCCGGATCCGAGTTTCGGGGCCGCGTCGGCATCGAGCGGCCAGCGGGCGCGGGCGCGGGCGTCGAGGCCGTCGACGAGGCCCGCGGCGAGACGCTCCACGCCGGCCCAGGCGATCATCGCGCCGTTGTCGGTGCAGAGCTTTCCGGGCGGCACGACGACACGGCCGCCGACGGTCGCGGCGGCTTCGGCCAATGCCCCGGCGACGGCTTTGTTGGCGGCGACGCCGCCGGCGGTGACCAAGGTCGGGGCGGCGACGCCGGTCAATTCGCGGAAGCGCTTCAGCGCGAGCTTGGCCTTGAAGCGGATGACGTCGGTGACGGCCGCCTGGAAGCCGGCGCAGAGGTCGGCGACTGTGGCATCGTCGAGCGGCTGGAGGGCCTCCGCCTCGAGGCGCAGCGCCGTCTTCAGGCCGGAGAAGGAGAAATCGAGGCTGTCGCGGCGCATCAAGGGGCGCGGCAGATCGAAGCGGGCGTCGTCGCCGGCGCGGGCGAGACGCTCGACCTGTGGTCCGCCGGGATAGGGCAGGCCGAGGAGCTTGGCGGTCTTGTCGAAGGCCTCGCCGAGGGCGTCGTCGATGGTGGTGCCGAGGCGGCGGTAGCGCCCGAGGCCCTCGACGGCGACGAACTGGGTGTGGCCGCCGGAGACCAGCAGCAGCAGATAGGGGAAGGCGACGTCGTCGGTCAGCCGCGGCGTCAGGGCATGGCCCTCGAGGTGGTTGACGGCGACGAGCGGAAGGGCGTGGACGTCGGCGATCGCCTTGGCGGTCATCAGGCCGACGATGACGCCGCCGATGAGGCCGGGGCCGGCGGTGGCGGCGACGCCGGAGAGGTCGGAGAAACCGACGCCGGCGTCGCGCATGGCGCGGTCGATCAGGCCGTCGAGGATCTCGACATGGGCGCGGGCGGCGATCTCGGGGACGACACCGCCGAAGGGGGCGTGATCGGCGAGCTGGGAGTGGACGACGTCGGCGAGGATGCGGCCGCGGCCGTCCGCGTCGCGCGCCACCACGGCGGCGGCGGTCTCGTCGCAACTGGTCTCGATGCCGAGGATCAGCACGTCGAACTCGTCGTTTCGGGTCGCTGCGACCCGCCCATCGGGGTTATTCCGTCCATCCGCCCCATGGCGAGGCGGCGCGACTTCCTCTAGAGAGGGACGACATCGTGGCAGTCCGGCCGGGTCCGCACCTCTCTGGCGGCCCTGCCGTATCATCGGGTGGGAAGGACGTGCAATCGAAGATGTCGACCGAGACCGTCAAAATCGGCACGCGAGGCAGCCCGTTGGCGCTCGCCCAGGCCCACGAGACGCGCGCCCGGCTGATGGCGGCGACCGGCCGGCCGGAAAGCGACTTCGAGATCGTGGTGATCAAAACCTCCGGCGACATGATCCTCGATCGGCCGCTGAGCGAGGTCGGGGGCAAGGGGCTGTTCACCAAGGAGATCGAGACGGCGCTGCTCGATCGGTCGATCGACCTCGCCGTGCATTCCTCCAAGGACATGCCGACGGTCCTGCCCGAGGGGCTGTTCATCTCCGGCTTTCTGCCGCGTGAGGATGTACGCGACGCCTTCCTGTCGCCGAGCGCGAAGAGCCTCGCCGACCTTCCGGCGGGGTCGCGGGTCGGCACCTCGTCGCTCCGGCGGCGGGCGATGGTCCAGCGGCTGCGCCCCGACCTCGAGGTGGTGGAGTTCCGCGGCAACGTCCAGACGCGGCTGAAGAAGCTCGGCGACGGCGTCGCCGACGCGACGCTCCTCGCCTTCGCCGGCCTCAAGCGGCTCGGCCAGGAGGCGGTGGCGACCTCGCTCCTCGAAACCGCGGATTTCCTGCCGGCCGTCGGTCAGGGGGCGATCTGCATCGAGAGCCGGATGGGCGACACCGAGGTGAACGCCATGATCGCCCTCATCCATCACGCCGAGACGGCGGTGGCGCTGACGCTCGAGCGCGCCTTCCTCGCCGAGCTCGACGGGTCGTGCCGGACACCGATCGCCGGGCTGGCGCACGTCGAGGGCGACGAGATCGTCTTCGAGGGGTTGATCCTGCGGCCCGACGGATCGGAGGCGCACGCCACGACGCGGCGCGGGCCGATCACCGCGGCGGAGGCGCTCGGCCGCGATGCCGGGCGCGAGTTGAAGGCGCGGGGCGGCCCCGACTTCTTCGTCGTCGGGGCATGAACGCATGCGGGTCCTCGTCACACGCGCCGAGAAGGAGGGACGAGCGACCGCAGCCCGGCTCGCGGCGCTCGGTCACGAGGCGGTGCTCGAGCCGCTGACCACCATCGTCGCGACCGAGGCCCCGGCCCTTCCGCCCGCCGAGACCGTCCAGGCGGTGACCGCGACCAGCCTCAACGCCGTCGAGGTGCTCGCCGGTCGCCCGGAGATCGCCGACTTTCTCGGTCTGCCGTTCCTGGCCGTCGGGGGGCGCACCGCCGAGGCGGCGCGGGTGGTGGGCTTCACCGACGTGCATTCGGCCGACGGCGATCGGCGCGATCTGGTGAAGGCGATCGTCGGTGAACTGGACCCGGCGAAGGGCGCGATCCTATGGTTGGTGGGGCGCGACAAGGCGGGCGATCTCGTCGCCGATCTCGAGCCGGCGGGCTTCACGGTGGTGCCGGTCGAGGTCTATCGCGCCGAGCCGGTCGCTCACCTCGGCGAGACGACGCGCGCCGCGATCGCCGCCGGCGAGATCGACGCGGCCCTCGTGTTCTCGCCGCGCTCCGGAGAGATCCTGTTGGCGAAGCTCGCGGATTGCGGCTTTTCTCCCGGTTCGCTCGACTTCCCGGTCCATGTTATATCCGAGGCGACCGCGAAACCCTTCCGTGCGGCGGGATGGCGCGAGGTCGTCGTCGCAGCATCGCCCGACAGCGATGCCATGCTGGCGACACTTCGTTCCCCGTCGCCTCCCGCCGAAGTGCTCGGCGATCAGATCAGGAGTACGCCCATGCCGCCCAAGTCGAGGAAGGACACCCGCTCCACGACCGAGACGGAGGCGGCAGCCGCCGCTGCGGATCCGGTCGAAACGGCGACCGACACGGCTCCGTCGACCGAGCCGGTCGCTGCGGTGGACAAGGCCGCCGAGGCGGCGGCCGAAGCGGATCGCGCCGAAGAGGCGGCGTTCCGGGCTCGTGTCGAAGCGGCGGCTCGCGCCGAGGCGGCGGCTCCGGTCGTCGCTCCGCCGCCGCCGCCGCGCAAGCGCGGTTTCGGCGTCGGTGGTGTGCTGGTGGCCACCCTACTCGGCGGTGCGCTGGGTGTCGGCGGCAGCTACGGCCTCGCCCTGCAGGGCCTTCTGCCGGGAACCGGTGGCGGTGACGGGCGCGTCGCGGCGCTGGAGACGGCGGTGGCCGGGCTGAAGGCGCAGAAGCCGAGCGCCGATCCGGCGACGGTCGAGCGTCTGGCGGCGCTGGAGAAGCGGGTGGGCGCGCCCGCGGTGCCGGCGGTCGACACGGCGACGCTGGAGCGCATCGCCGGCATCGAACAATATCTGCGCGAGATGGCGGCGAAGCCGGCGCCGGTCGCCGGCCTCGACGGCGCGGCGGCGGAGCGACTGGCGGCTCTGGAGAAGCAGGTCGCCGGGCTCGCGGCGCCGGGTGCGGCGACTTCCACCGCGCCGACCGCCACCGCGCCGGCGGTCGATCTCTCGGCGATCGAGAAGCGGCTCGCGGCGCTCGAAGGCTCGAAGCCGGCGGCGCCGGCGGATCTCACCGGCGTCGAGGGACGTCTCGCCAAGCTCGAGGCGGCTGCGAAGCCGAACGGCGAACTCGCCGCCGTCGAGGAGCGGCTGGCGCGACTGGAGACGGTGCCGCCGGTGCGTCTGCCCGCCGACCTCGCCGATCGCGTCGCCGGGCTCGAGGCGGCGGCCAAGGCGCGGGCGGAATCGGGAGCGGCTTCGGTCGCCGGGGCGCTGTCGGGCATCGCCGCAGAAGGGGCGTCGAAGCAGGCGCTGGCGGAGATGGCGGGTCAGGTCGACCGGGCGCTCGGCTCGCTGCGCGAGAGCGCCGGGGCCGAGATCGCGGCGCTCAAGGCGCGCCTCGAACGGCTCGGCGGCGGCATCGATGCCGAGAGCCGGGCGATGGTGGAGCGGGCCGGCGCGGATTCCAAGGCGCTGGCGGCGCGGTTGGGCATCGAGACCCAGGCGATCGCCGATCGCCTCGCCGCCCAGACCGCGGCCATCGTCGAGGATCTGCGCAAGCGCAACGACGACCTCGCCCGCGGCCTCACCGAGCGGATGAACGCACTGGTCGCGGCGAGCGACCTCGAGGGACGCAAGCGGATCGACGATCTGGCGCGGGCCTTCTCGGAGAAATCGGCGGCGGTCGAGGCGGAGGCCAAGAAGCGCGGCGAGGAGACCGCGGCGGCGCTGAAGACGCTCGCCGGCGAGATCGAGGCGGCGACCGGGCGGTTGAACGCGCTGGAGACGACGACCAGGGAGGTCGGCAGTTCCGGCCAGAAGATGGTCGAGAAGGTCGGCGAAGCCGCCGCCGCCGCCGAGACCAAGGTCGGGGCGCTGGAGAACCGCCTCGCCGGCATCGAGGCCGAGGCGGAAGCGGCGCGCAAGGCCCGTGGCGAAGCGGTGGTGGTGATCGCACTCGCCGATCTGAAATCGGCGGTGGAGGCCGGTCGGCCGTTCGTCACCGAATTCGGCGTGGTCGACGCGGCCGCCCGTGGCGGCGTCGATCTCGCGGCGCTGAAGCCCTTCGCCGAGAAGGGCGTGCCGACGGCGTCGGCTCTCAGGAGCGGCTGGGCCAAGGTGTCGCGCGCCGCGGTCGCGGCGGGCGAGACCAAGGAGAGCGGCGGGGGCGTCTTCGACCGCCTGCTGTCGCATGCCACCGACATGGTGAAGGTGCGCCAGCCCGGCGATGTCGCCGGCGGCGACATCGCCGGCATGGCTGCCCGGGTCGAGGCGCGGCTCGCCGCCGCCGATCTCGCCGGGGCGCTCACCGCCTGGAAGGTGCTGCCCGAAGCCTCGCGCAAGGCTTCGGCCGAGTGGGGCGCGGCCCTGACGGCGCGGGTGGCGGTCGACACCGCGCTCGCCGCCCAGATCGCCGCGGTCACCGCCAAGCTCGCCCAACCGAAGTGAGGTCTGAACGATGATCCGGCTCCTCTTCTTCTTCGCCGCGCTCGTCGCCCTGGCCTTCGGCTTCGCTTGGCTGGCCGATCGTCCGGGCGAGGTGACCTTCGCCTGGCAGGGCTATCGCATCGAGACCGACGTGATGACCGCGGCCATCGGCGCCCTGGTGGCCCTGGTGGCGGTGATCTTCATCCTCGCCCTCCTCCGGGGGATCTGGAACACGCCCGGGGCGATCGGTTCCTTCTTCGGCCGCCGTCGCCGCGAGAAGGGCTGGACGGCCCTGTCGCGCGGCATGATCGCGGTCGGCGCCGGCGATCTCGGCGGCGCCATCAAGGCGAGCGGCGAGGCGCGCCAGATCCTCGGCAACGAGCCGCTGGCGCTGTTGCTCGAGGCGCAGTCGGCGCAGCTCATCGGCGACCGGAGCGGCGCCAAGAAGGCCTTCGAGCGGATGCTCGAGACGCCGGCCACCCGCCTCCTCGGCATGCGCGGCCTCTATGTCGAGGCGGTGCGCTGGGGCGACGGCGAGGCGGCGGCGCGCTATGCCGCATCGGCCAACACCGCGGCGCCGAAGCTCGCCTGGGCGGCCCATGCGCTGGTCGAATATCGTTCGCAGGCGTGCGACTGGATGGGGGCGCTCGAGACCATCGATCGCAACCGGCGCAACGGCATCGTCGACAAGCCGACGGCCAAGCGGCTCCGGGCGGTGGTCTTGACGGGCGACGGGCTGGAGCGCGAACAGGGCCATCCGGACGTGGTGCGCGGCAATGCGCTCGAGGCGCACGGGCTCGCCCCGGATCTGGTGCCGGCGGCATGTCTGGCGGCGCGGCTGCTCGGTCGCGCCGGCGACCTGAAGAAGGCGGCCAAGGTGCTGGAGGCGACGTGGAAGCTCGACCCGCATCCCGAGATCGCCGAAACCTATGCGCATCTGCGCGCCGGTGACAGCGCCAAGGATCGGCTGACGCGGATCCGCGACCTGATCAAGGTGCGCGCCCATCACCCCGAATGCGCCCTGGCGCTGGCGCGGGCCGAGATCGACGCCCACGAATTCGACGCGGCGCGCAAGACGCTCGAGCCGTTCCTGGTGCAGGCGCCGTCGAAGCGGGTCTGCCTGTTGATGGCGGAGCTGGAGCAGAACGAGCACGGCGGAGCCGGGGCGACGCGCGCCTGGCTCGCCCGCGCCGTCTCGGCGCCGCGCGACAAGGCCTGGGTGGCGGACGGCTGGGTGTCGGATCACTGGATGCCGGTGTCGCCGATCTCGGGCAAGCTCGACGCCTTCGAGTGGAAGCTGCCGCCGGAGGACGTCACCACGGCGCCGCTCGCCGATCTCTTCGACGAGCCGACCGAGACGCTCACCGCGTCGGGCAGCGTCGTGCCGCTCGAGGCGCCGAAGGCGGCGCGCGAGGCGATCGCCGCCAAGGCTGAGACGATCGAGGCGGAAGTGATCGAGCCGGAGAAGCCGGCGGTCGCGCCGGCGCCTGCGCCGACCCCGGCGGCGAAGCCGGAAGCGAAGGCGGCGGAAGCGAAGCCGATCGAGGCGAGCGCACCGGCGGTGGAGGCGAAGCCGGTGGTGGTCGAGGCGAAGCCGGTCGAGGTGCCGCCGGCCGCCCCTGTGGCCGAACCGGCTCCCGCGGTTCCGATCGAGGCGGCCACCGTCGTGACGACGCCGGTCGAGGTCGCGTCGTCGCAGGACCCCGAGATCCCGCCGCCGCCGGACGATCCGGGTACGGACGACGTGGCGCCGGCGCCGAAGAAGCGCTTCAAGCTCTTCGGCTGACGGCGCGGCAGGAGGGTGCGGTCGGCGATGTCGGCCGCATCCGCGTTGCCGTCTTCGATGCCGTCTTCGGCGTAGTCTTGATTCTGGGGCCGCATCGCTTATGAACGACGCGGCTCAGAGAGTGAGGCGGGCGGGCAGGCCATGACCGAGACGATCGATCCGGCCCAGCGGCTCGCGGGCCTCCGACGGGAAATCGACACGATCGACGAGGAGATCCATCGTCTCCTCGTGGCGCGGTCGGCCATCATCGACGAGTTGATCAAGGTGAAGGGCACCGCGGTGTCCGGCGCTGCTTTCCGCCCGGCGCGCGAGGCCGACATGATGCGCCGTCTGGTGGCGCGCCATCGCGGCATCCTGCCGATCGCCACGGTCGAACATTTCTGGCGCGAGATCGTCTCGACCTTCACCTTCCTGCAGGCCCACTACGAGGTCTACATGGACGGCGGACGCGATCCGGTCGCCATGCGCGATCTCGCCCGCTTCTATTTCGGCTTCACCGTGCCGGCGCATCTCGTCGCCGGCCCGGACGAGGTCATCGACGCGGTGGCGCGATCGGTCTCCGATCTCGGCATCGTCCGCCAGTCGCAGCCCTCCTGGGTCGGCGCGTGGTGGAACCGGCTCGGTGGCGACGGCCCGCGCATCATCGCACGTCTGCCCTACATCCTGTTCGAGGGACGGGTCGCCGATCTGCCGGCGCTCGTGCTCTCCAACCCGATCTCGGAAGCGGTCGGACCGGAGATCCTCGTCCACGCCTTCACCGGCGTCGGCGACCGCGATCCCTCCGATGCCCTGGAGACGGCCGGATTCGAGCTCCTGGCTCGCTTCGACCAGGGCCTTCGCACCGATTTCCTGGTGGCGAGCCCGGCGGAGACGCCGATCGAGGCGGTCACCGCGGCCTTCGCCACGGCCGGGGTCGAGGCCCGTACGCCGCGGCTCGTCGGCGGCTATCCGGCACCGATCCGACACGCCGGGCCGGGCGGCATCGCGCCGATCACGGACGACTGATCGTCCGACCGCGAGCCCCCCGGCAGCCCGTTCGAGCCCCTACCGCTTCCTCTCGACGAGAGATCGACGATGACGACCGACATTCTCCGCTCCGAGCGCCCGGTTCCCCGCGCCGGCGTCCTCGACATCGCCGCCTACGTGCCCGGCAAGTCCAAGGCGACCGGCGGCGGCAAGATCCACAAGCTCTCCTCCAACGAGACGCCGCTCGGCCCCAGCCCCAAGGCGATGGCCGCCTATGCCGCGGCGGCCGAGAAACTGGCGCTCTATCCGGAAGACACCGCCCCGTCGCTGCGCGAGGCCATCGGCCGGGTGATGGGACTGGCGCCCGAGCGCCTCATCTGCGGCACCGGGTCGGACGAGATGCTGACCCTCGTCACCCACGCCTACGTCGGCCCCGGCGACGAGGGGATCTACTCGGCGCACGGCTTCCTGGTCTATCCGATCGCCATCACCGCGGCGGGCGGAACGCCGGTGAAGGTGCCGGAGAAGAACCTGACGGCCGATGTCGACGCGATGCTGGCAGCGGTGACCGAGCGGACGAAGATCGTCTTCCTCGCCAATCCCAACAATCCGACCGGCACCTATCTGCCGTTCGACGAGGTGAAGCGGTTGGCGAACGGTCTGCCGAAGCACGTCGTCCTGGTGCTCGACGCGGCCTATGCCGAATACGTTCGCCGCAACGACTACGAGGCCGGCATCGAACTGGTGTCGACGTCGGACAACGTGGTGATGACCCGGACCTTCTCGAAGATCTTCGGGCTCGCCGGGGCGCGTCTGGGCTGGCTCTACGGGCCGGCGCACATCGTCGACGCAATGAACCGCATCCGGGCGCCGTTCAACGTCTCGACCGCGGCGATCGCCGCCGGCATCGCCGCCATCGAGGACCGCGACCACGTCCGCGCCGCCGCCGACCACAACGAGACGTGGCTCGTCGAGGTGACGCGGCGGCTCACCGACCTCGGCCTGACGGTGACGCCGTCGGTGGCGAATTTCGTGCTCGTCCACTTCCCCGACGCGCCGGGCGAGCGGGCGGCGGACGCCGACGCCTTCCTGCTCGAGCGCGGCATCATCGTGCGCCGGGTGGAGGCCTACGGCTTTCCCAACGCGCTGCGCGTCACCATAGGCACGAGGGAAGCGAACGAGGCCCTGATCGCGGCGCTCGCCGCCTTCCTGGGTAAGTGATGCCGGGCTCATGATGTTCGGACATGTCCGAATTTCATGAGCGTCACGGCCCGACCGGCCGACGCCGGTTCGGGCTCGCCTTCACTCACGAAGTTCCGGCAAGTCGGAACTTCGTGAGTTCGGAAAGAGGTTCGAGATGACCGCGGAAGCGAAGACCCCGATGTTCGAGCGCGTGGCGCTGGTCGGCATCGGTCTCATCGGCTCCTCGCTCGCCCGGGTGATCCGGCGCGAGGGGCTGGCGCGCGAGATCGTGATCTCGACTCGGCGGGCGGAGACGCTGGCGCGCACCGAAGAACTCGGGCTCGGCGACCGCTACATCCGGGATGCCGGCGCCGCCGTCGAGGGGGCCGATCTGGTGATCGTCTCGGTGCCGGTCGGCGCCTCGGGGGAGGTCGCCCAAGCGATCGGGCGGCATCTGAAGCCGGGGGCGATCGTCTCGGACGTCGGCTCGGTCAAGGCCGACGTGGTCCGGCAGATGGCGCCGCATCTACCGCCGCACGTGCATTTCGTCCCCGCCCATCCGGTGGCCGGCACCGAGCATTCGGGACCGGACGCGGGCTTCGCCGAGCTTTTCGAGAACCGCTGGTGCATCGTCACGCCGCCCACCGGGGCGGATGCGGGCGCGGTGGAGAGGCTCGTCGGCTTCTGGAAGGCGTGCGGCTCGAAGGTCGAGACGATGTCGCCGGAGCACCACGACATGGTGCTCGCCATCACCTCGCACATTCCGCATCTCATCGCCTACAACATCGTCGGCACGGCGGCCGACCTTGAGACGGTGACGCAGTCGGAGGTGATCAAGTTCTCCGCCGGCGGCTTCCGCGACTTCACCCGCATCGCGGCGTCCGATCCGACGATGTGGCGCGACGTCTTCCTCCACAACAAGGAGGCGGTGCTGGAGATGCTCGGCCGCTTCATCGAGGATCTCTTCGTGCTGCAGCGGGCGATCCGCTACGGCGACGGCGACACGCTGTTCCGCCAGTTCACCGAGACCCGCGCCATCCGCCGCGGCATTCTCGACATCGGCCAGGACACGGCGGCGCCGGACTTCGGCCGCGTGCCGAAGAAGGATTGAAATTTCACGATACTCGATCTTGAATAGCTCGGTATGCATCCCGAGATAGTAGGGTAACGGCGCATCTCGTTCCGCAAGAGGAACGGGGAAGTGTCTCGAATAGCTAGAATACTGAGAGGTTACAAGATGTAGCGAGTCCAGCCACCGTATATCGATATATATCGCCGAAATTTAGGCGATTTTTTTGATATAATGCGGTGGCGCCCAGGTTCTTTCAATCGCCACCGCTCCTCAGGTAAAGAGACAAAGGAGCACTGGCAATGGTAAAGAAACCCTTGGGTTCGCGAATAAAGGCGCTGTTCGACTTGGTCGATGCCGTTTCCGCGTTGTACGACTATATGCGGGAGACGGATTGGACGAGTGTTTGGTATACGTTGACTTCGTTCTGGCCATTCTAAGGTCAAAGAGTTTCAAAGCCCCCCGCGCCTCTTATGGCGCGGGGCTTTTATTTTTTCAGCCGGATTCCTCGTAGCGGCGGCGCAGTTCCGCCGCGGCCCAGTTGGCGCGGGTCTGCTCGACCGGCGCAACGTTGTGGGCCGCGCAGTAGAACATGAAGGACTCGATATCGAAGCGGATGCGGATGACCTTGCCGCCCTGGGCGGCGACCTCGGCCTCGATCTTCTTCGCCGCCTTGAGCCATTCCGCATAGGTGTCGAACAACACCTCGGGATCCGCCATCGCGGCGCGGGCCTCGTCGTAGTCGTCGCGGAGGAACCAGCAGAAGCCGTAGACGCGCAGCGGGGCTTCGGGCTTTTTGTTCATCGGTGGGATCTCGGGTCTGGCGCGGCGCGCGGGGGGATCGACGTTTCGACCGGACACCTAACCCCGCCCCGCCGACAAATCAACGGTCCGGACCGCCGCGCTCGGCGCGGGGCGCTCGCCCGCTCCCCTCACTTCGACCCGTAATCGGCGAATTTCGCGGTGGCTTCGGCGATCTCGGCGTCGGAGAGGATGACCGGGCCGCCGATCAGCAGGCTCTGGTGGTACTGGAAGGCGAGCGTCTCCATCTCCACCGCCAGCCACAGGGCGCGGGCGAGCGTCGGCGCCACGGTGATGCCGCCGTGGTTGGCCAGGAGACAACCGTTGCGGCCGTCGAGGGCGGCGAGCGCTTCGCGCGACAGCTCCTCGGTGCCGAAGGTGGCGTAGCCGGAGCAACGGATCGTCGGGCCGCCGAAACCGGCGATCATGTAGTGCACCGCCGGGATCGGGCGGCGGGCGATGGCGAGGGTCGTCACGTAGGGCGAATGGGTGTGGACCACGGCGTTCACATCCGGCCGCGCCCGCAGAATGTCGCGGTGGAAGCGCCATTCGGTGGAGGGCTTGCGGGGCCCTTCCCAGGCGCCGGTGTCGTCGGCGAGGTCGATCTTCGCGACGAGATCCGGGGTGAGATCGGCGGGGGCGACGGCACTCGGGGTGATCAGAAGCGTATCGCCGAAGCGCAGCGACAGGTTGCCCGAGGCGCTGCGATTGAGGCGGCTCGCATCGAGCCGGCGCATGGCGGCGGCGATCGCCGCGCGGGCCTCCGCCTCGCTCGTCGGCAACGTGGAGTGGGACGCGCTCACAGCCGTCCCGCCTCGATGATGCGCTCGAGGAAGGCGCGGGTGCGTTCGTTCTTCGGCTCGGAGAAGATCTGTTCGGGCGGGCCCTCCTCGTGGACCACGCCGCCGTAGAGGAAGCAGACCTTCGAGGCGACCTCGCGGGCGAAGCCCATTTCGTGGGTGGCGAGCACCATGGTCATGCCTTCGCGCGACAGGTCGCGGACGATGTTGAGCACTTCGGAGACCAGTTCGGGGTCGAGCGCCGAGGTGATCTCGTCGAGGAGCAGGACGATCGGATCCATCGCCAGCGCCCGGACGATCGCCACGCGCTGCTGTTGGCCGCCGGAGAGGCGATCGGGGTATTCGAGCGCCTTCTGATCGAGCTGGATGCGGGCGAGGAGCTCCATCGCCCGGTCCTTGGCCTCGGCGCGCGACTGGCCGAGCACCTTGATCGGCGCGGCGGTGACGTTGTCGAGCACGCTCATGTGCGGGAAGAGGTTGAACGACTGGAAGACGATGCCGACGTCGCGCCGCAGCGCGTCGAGGTCGACGCCGGGGCCGGAGACGCGGTCGCCGTGGAGGCGGATCTCGCCGTTGTCGATCGGTTCCAGGCCATTGATGCAGCGCAGCAGCGTGGACTTGCCGCAACCGGAGGGGCCGATCAGGCAGACGACCTGATGCTCCTCGATGTCGAGGGTGACGCCGTTGAGGACGGGGACCACCCCGCCGTAGGCCTTGTGGACGTCGCGGACTTCGACGAGAGCCATCTCGAGTTCTCCCCGCCTCAGCTTCCGGTCCGCATGCGCTTCTGATCGCGTTCGATCAGTTTGTCGACGAGGCGGCCCTGGGGAATGGTGATGAGGACGAAGAGCGCCGCCACCACGGTCACCGCGGAGAGCGAGAAGTGGTTGGCGGCGATGATCTTCGACTGATTGAAGGCGTCGATGGTGCCGAGCACGAGGACGAGCGAGGTGTCCTTCTGCAGCGAGATGAAGTCGTTGAGGAGCGGCGGAACGATGCGCCGCAGCGCCTGCGGCACGACGACGAAGCGCAGCGTCTGGCCGTAGGAGAAGCCGAGCGAGCGGGAAGCCGCGGTCTGGCTCCAGTGGACGCTCTCGATGCCGGAGCGATAGACCTCGGAGACATAGGCGCCGTAGGTCAGCGTCAGCGCCAGGATGGCGAACATGGTCGGGGTCATGTCGCGCAGGATCGGCAGGTCGGCGCTCGGTAGGCCGAAGCCGACGAGATAGATCGAGATGATCGCCGGCAGGCCGCGGAAGAGGTCGACATAGGCCGTGGCGATGAGCCGGACCGGCGCGCCGGCGCGACCGGGCGCGAGGCGGGCGACGGCGATCAGCAGGCCCCAGATCAGCACCAGGATCTCCGCCGCGGTGAAGATCTTGATGTTCTCCCAGAAGGCGACGACGACCAGATGGAAAGTCTCGCCCATGACGTGAAAGTCGAGGAAGATTCGGCCGACGGCGATGTCGTTGGAGATGACGAAGAGGCCGAAGAGGAAGACGATCGCCGCCGCCACCGAGTAGCCGACGGCGATCCACGACTTCTCTCGTGCCTCGGCGGTGGTGGCGCGGGCCTCGGCGATGTCGGTGACGACGAGGGCGCGGGCGCGCCGGGCGGCGGCGTAGCCGCGCCACGCCGGCAGGAAGAGCACGAAGGTCGCCGCCGCGACGGCGTAGAGCAGGACGTCGACGGTGAGTGAGGTGAATTCGAGGGTGACGAGCGCGTCGTGGATCGACGAGGCGGTGTAGAACGCCAGGGCGACGGTGGTCGTGACGCCGGCGAGTGCGGCGGTGGCGAGGCCGATCGCCGATTTCGGCGGCGCCGGCTTCCACTGGCGTGTGGGGCGCGGCGCCGGCGTTCGGTCGACGGGGGCGGCGGCGGGGGTATCGTCCATCGAAGATCGTCTCGTCGTTGCGGAGATCGCGTCCGATCTCCATCGACCCCCGCCGGCACCGTCGCGGGCCGGTCGGCAGGGGCCTCATGCGACGGCGGACGGCGCGAGAGCACCGTCCGCCGGAACATCGGACCCGGCGCCGAGGCTCAGGGCTTGAAGTAGGGGATCTTGTTGGGATCGGCGCCCCAGGAGGCGGCGAGATACTTGGCCGAGAGCTTCTTGGTGGTGCCGTCGGCGATGAGCGCGGCGATCACCTTGTCGATGGTCTCGGCATTGGCCGAGTTCTTCGGGAAGAGCGCGCCGTACTGCTCGCCGGTCTTGTACTGACCGATGACCTCCATCTTGCCCTTCGACTCGGCCGCCTGGCCGAGAACGATGGCGGTGTCGGTCATGACGACGTCGACCTGATTGGCCATCAGCGCGGTGAACATCGACGGCGTGTCGGGGAACACCTTGGCCTGGGTCTTGGGCTTCAGCGCATCGGTGACGAAGTCGGTGCCGGTGGTGCCCTGCTGGACGCCGATGCGCAGGCCCTTCATGTCGGCGCTGCCGTACTTCTTGCCCTTCTTGGCGAGGACGCCGACGTCGGAGTCGAAGTAGGGAACCGAGAAGCGGACCACTTCCTTGCGCTTGTCGGTGATCGAAATCTGCGACAGGGCGATGTCGAAGTCCTTGGTGTTGCCGGCGACGAGAGCGTCGAAGTCGACGTTGACCAGCTTCACCTTGTCGAGACCGAGGCGCCAGGCGATGTTGGCGGCGAGGCAATACTCGTAGCCGTCCTTGATGGTCTCGGGCGTGTCGCCGTTGTTCCAGCCGGGCGCCGGCAGGTTCGACTGGTAGGTCAGCTGGCCGGCGACGGCGGGCGTGATCGAGAACTCGCCCTTCTTACCGGTCACCTCGCACTTGTCGATCATGTTGGCGGCCTGGGCCGCGCCGGCGACGGTGGTCAGAGCCGCGAAGGCGGCGACGGCGACGCCGGTACGAAATTTCGACGTGAAAGTCATGAGAGGGTGCCCCATGTGGCGAATGGCTTCGTTCCCGGCGGGTGCCGGGACCGTGGGGGCATGTTAGCGCCGAAATCGGAGATGGGAACCGGGAAATACCTTTCGCCGCAGGGGAATCTGCGGGAGGTTCTTTCCGCTCCGCCGCTCGGCTCACCCTTTCGCCACCCGTCCGCGCCGGATGTCGCGGAGGATCTCTCGCGCCGCGTTGTGGCCGGGGGCGCCGGTGACGCCGCCACCGGGATGGGTGCCCGAGCCGCACATGTAGAGACCGGCGAGGGGGCTTCGATGGTCGGCGTGGCCCATGACCGGGCGGGCCGAGAACATCTGATCGAGGCCGAGGGCGCCGTGGAAGATGTCGCCGCCGACGAGGCCGAACTTGCGCTCGAGATCGAGCGGCGAGTGGATCTGGCGGGCGATCACCGACTCGGCGAAGCCGGGGGCGTGGGCGTCGACGGTGGCGACCATCAGATCGGCCACCTCTTCGCGGTGGTCGTCCCAGGAGCGGCCGTCGGAAAGCTCGGGGGCGACGTGCTGGCAGAAGAGCGAGGCGACGTGCTGCCCCTCGGGGGCGAGGCTCGGGTCGAGGGTCGAGGGGATCAGCATCTCGACGACCGGGGCCTTCGACCAACCGCCGCGGCGGGCGTCGATCCAGGCGTCCTCCATGTAGGCGAGCGACGGAGCGATCACGATGCCGGAGGTGTGGTGCTCGGCGAGGTCGCGGCCGGGGAGCGAGGTGAAGGACGGCAGCTCGGAGAGCGCCACGTTCATGCGGAAGGTGCCGGAGCCGGAGCGCCAGGAGGCGATGCGCGCGCGGAAGTCGGCGGGCAGCGCCGCCGGATCGATCAGCTTCTCGAAGGTGAGTTTGGGGTGGAGGTTGGAGACGACCATACGGGCGCGGATCGTTTCTCCGGCCTCGGTGACGACACCGACGGCGCGACCGCGCTCGGTGAGGATCTCGCGGACCTTCGCGCCGGTGCGGATCTCGGCGCCGCGGGCTTGCGCCGAGCGGGCCATCGCCTGGGTGATCGCCCCCATGCCGCCGAGCGCATGGCCCCAGACGCCGCGCTTGCCGTTCACTTCGCCGAAGCAGTGGTGGAGCAGCACATAAGCCGTGCCGGCGGCGTAGGGGGAGGCGTAGTTGCCGACGATGCCGTCGAAGCCGTAGATCGCCTTGATCGGATCGCTCTCGAACCACTGGTCGAGATAGTCGCCGGCGGAGCGGGTGAAGATCTCCAAGAGGTCGCGCTGCCCCTCGAGATCGAGGCGGCGGAAGCGGTTGGCGACCTTTCCGGCGGCGAGGAGCTCGCCGATCATGGCGAGGAGGCCCTGGCCGGTGGCGACGTTGGGCGGCGTCTCCAGCACGAGTTCGCGCAGCACGTCGGCCATGCGGTCGAGGCGGTCGCCGTAGGCGTCGAGGCGCTCGGCGTCCTTCGCCGAGAACTTGGCGACTTCCGACTTGGTGCGCCCGGCGCCGACCTTCAGGTATCGTCCGTCGGGCAGCGGCAGGAAGTTGGAGAGCTTGCGCTCGACCACGGTGAGGCCGTGTTTCGCCAGTTCGAGATCGGCGATCACCTTGGGGTTGAGCAGCGACACGGTGTAGGCGGCGACCGAATTGCGGAAGCCGGGGTGGAACTCCTCGGTGACGGCACAGCCGCCGACCACGTCGCGGGCCTCCAGCACCGTCACCTTCAAGCCGGTGGCGGCGAGATAGCCGGCTGTCACCAGACCGTTGTGGCCGCCGCCGATCACGATCACGTCGCGCATGGGATCATCCGATCGTTGCTTCGTCCCGTCGCATCGGGACGTTGGATGTCGTCGTCGCCCGGCCGGGGGCCGGATCCTTCATCGATTTCCGGCCCGCCGCAGGCTCCAGCCGCGCGGTGGGGCGCGGTCGAGGCGGGCTTCCGGCACCAGCCGACGGGTCTTGGTGGCGAAGTGCTTCAGGCACACTTCTTCGGCGCCGAGCGGGCCGACCTCGTAGGCGCGCGAGCCCATACCGGCCTGGACGCGATTGACGAGGTCGGTGTCCTCGGCGTTGACCAGCCGATTGATGCGCCAGTTGAGCCAGCGCGCCGCCTTCATCTCGCGACGGTCGTCGGGGAAGACGTAGGCGATCTCGCGGATCATCGTCTCGGTCGCCGAGACGGGGACGAACTGCATGAAATCGACCTGATCGGGATAGATGTCGAAGGCGACGTTGGGCCACAGGCGGAAGTAGGTCCACAACCGTTTGCGCTCGGCCGGCAGGTGGGCGACGTCGGGCAGCAGGCGCTGATAGAGGCGCTCGGAAAGGTTCTCCGACGGGTCGTCGCGCAGCTGGCCCCACATCTTGTCGACCCATTCGGTCGCTTCGATGCGGTAGCCCTTGCCGAAGAGGCGGGTGAGGCCGGGGTGGGCGATGGGGATGTGGAGCGAATCCGAGTAGTTGTCGGCGATGTTCTTCCAATTGACGGCGCGCGGGCGCAGCGTCACCCGGCCGTGCGGGACGAGGTCCTCGAAGCGGTAGGGCGCCACCTCGTGCTCGTAGGGGCTCATCATCTCGGCGACCGAGGGACCACCGCTCTCCAGCCGGACGAAGACGAAGCCGTGCCAGATCTCCATCTCGACCGGCTTCAGACCGAGGTCGGCGGGGTCGACGGCGAAGCTCTTGCGGAACGGCAGGCCGACGAGCCGGCCCTCGAGGTCGTAGCTCCAGGCGTGATAGGGGCACATCATGGTGCGCCCGCAGTTGCCGTGGGTGCCGTCGAGGATGCGCGCGGCGCGATGGCGGCAGACGTTGTGGAAGGCGCGGACCTCTCCGTCGTCGCCGCGCACCACGACGATGTGCTCGCCGATGAAATCGAAGGTCTGGAAGTCGCCGGGGTCGGGCACATCGGCGAGATGGCAGACCACCTGCCAGGACGGGCGCAGCACCTCGTCGCATTCGACGGCGAAATATTCGGGATCGCGATAGATCCACGCCGGTAGACTGACGGCCCGGGTGATCGAGGCTTCGTCGGTCGGGATCACCGGATCGATCGAATCTTCCCTCATGCCGCCCCCTCGCGTCGCCCTCGCCGAGCCCTCCGAGCGGAGTGGCACGCTTGTGAGACAGTCGTACAACGAGGCGAGGGCGTCAAGGGTGGCGGAGGGGTGGCCACCCGGTCGCGGGAAGCACGTGCGTGAACGACGTGACCCGCGTCTCACCCGCCGGCGCCGGCCCCGGGTGGGGCGTGGCGGGGGAGGGTGAGGCGGAAGACGGCGCCGCCTTCGGGGCGGTTGGCGGCGGTGAGCGAGCCGCCGTGGTCGCGGGCGATGGAATAGGAGATCCACAGGCCGAGGCCGGTGCCCTCACCCACCGTCTTGGTGGTGAAGAAGGGTTCGAAGATCTTGTCGGCGACCTCGTCGGCGATGCCGGCGCCGTCGTCGGCGACTTCGATCACCACCTCGCCGTCCTGCGACCGGGAGGTGATGGTGATGTGCGGATCGGCGGCGGCGCGAACCGCGTCGAGGGCGTTGTCGATGAGGTTGATCAGCACCTGGTGGATCTGGCCCTCCTGCCCCTCGACCGTCAGGCCCGGCTCGATGTCGGTGTCGAGGCGGGCGCGGACGTTCTTGGCGCGGACGGCCCAGTGGGCCGCGGTGCCGATCAGGCGGGTGAGGTCGATCGCTTCGCGCTGGTTGGAGCGCGAGAAGGAGAGCCGACGCAGGTTCTTGACGATCTCGGAGATGCGCACCGCGCCTTCGAGCGTCCCCTCGATCAGCGGTCCGAGATCGGCGAGGACGGCGTCGATGCGCGCCTCGCGATCGAGGCGGGCGACGGCGCGCGGGTCGGCGAGCCCGCGCAGGTCGTGGATGTAGGTCTCGAGGTTGCGGCGGTAGCGCTCGAGGGTGTGGATGTTGCCGTAGACGAAGCTGATCGGGTTGTTGAGTTCGTGGGCGACGCCGGCGACCAGACGGCCGAGGCTCGCCATCTTCTCCTGCTCGACCAGCTTGCGCTGGGCCTGTTGCAGCTCGAGGTGGGCCTTGTGGAGGGCCTCGTAGGCGCGGCGCAGCTCGCCGATCGGCCGACCGGTGAGCACCGCACCGACGCGTCGGCCGTTGTGATCGAAGCGGGCCGAACAGTTGACCGCCATCAGATCGGAGGGGCCGACGGGGGTGCGGAAAGAGAGTTCGAGTTCGCGCACCTCGCCTTCGGCGCCGGAGACGAGGGCGGCGCGGGCCCGCGCCGCGTCGCTCTCCACCACCAGTTCGGTGAGCGGTCGGCCGACGAGTTCGGTGGACGGGCGGGCGATCAGGCGGACGAAGGCGGGATTGACCTGGACCACCACGCCACGGTCGTCGACCACCACCAGGATGTCGGAGACCGAGGCGATCACCGACGAGATGAAGCCCTCGGCCGCCTCGAGTTCGGAGTTCTTGGCCTCGAGATCGACCTCGTAGCGCAGGAGATCGGAATAGACCGCGTCCATCTTGGCGATGACGTCGATCCACATCGCCTCGCCTTCGCCGTCGAGCGCCGGTTCCTCGCCGGGCATGACGTGGGCGAGCAGGTTCTCGGGACGACGCGGATCAGTCTCGGTCGTCATCCTCGAAATCCCGCTTCAGATCGTAGCGGTGGATCTTGGCGCGCAGGCCGACCCGCGACAAGCCGAGTTCGGCGGCGACGCGCGAGATGTTGCCGCCGAGCCGATCGAGGGTCTCGGCGATCACCTGCTTCTCCAATGCCTCCACGCGATCCTTGAGCTGCAGGCGGCCGTCGGCCATCGGCGACGGCGCGGCGCAGGCGTCGCCCGGTGCGGCGATGCGGGGCGAGAGGAGGTGGGGTTCGAGCGGGCGGTCGCCGTCGGAGAGGGCGACCATGCGCTGGATCTCGTTGTGGAGCTCGCGCACGTTGCCGGGCCAATCGTAGGCCATGAGGGCCGTCACGGTCGCCGGCTCGAAGCCGGGAACTTCGCGGCGGAAGGACTGGTTGACCTCGGCGAGGATGCGATCGGCGATCGGCGGCACATCCATCGGCCGCTCGGCGAGCGAGGGCAGATGGATGGGGAAGGCGGCGAGGCGATAGTAGAGATCGCGACGGAAGCGGCCGGCGTCGACGTCGGCGAGGAGGTCGCGGTTGGTGGCGGCGACGACGCGGACGTCGACTTTGCGGGTGCGTTGGGCGCCGAGCGGGCGGATCTCGCCCTCCTGGAGGACGCGCAACAGCTTGACCTGGAAGGCGGGCGAGGTCTCGCCGATCTCGTCGAGGAAGATGGTGCCGCCGTCGGCGACCTCGAAGAGGCCGATGCGGTCCTGATAGGCGCCGGTGAAGGCGCCCTTCTTGCAGCCGAAGAGTTCGCTTTCCAGCAATTCGTCGGGCAACGCGCCGCAGTTCTCGACGACGAAGGCCTGTTCGGCGCGGCCCGAGCCGTGATGGATGGCGCGGGCGAGGAGTTCCTTACCCGTCCCCGAGGCGCCGGTGATCAGCACCGAGATGTCGTATTCGGTGGCGCGGCGGGCGAGCGCCAGGACGCCGGCGACCGGGCTCGTCGGCTGGTGGACGATGCGGTCGAATTCCCAGAAGCGGCGTTCCGCCTTGCGCTTGTCGGCGACCACCTTCGTCAGGCGCTCGCGGCTCGGTTTGGTGTCGAGCGGGGCGGCGCCGGTCTCGCGTTGCAGCTTGTAGAGGGTGGCGGCCTCGCGCACCGAGGCGACGAGCTTCTCCGGGTGCCAGGGCTTGGTGATGTAGTGGTAGATGCCGGCCTCGTTGACGCCGGCGATGATGTCCTCCGAGTCGGTGTAGCCGGAGATGATCATGCGGACCGGGTCGGGCCACTGATCGCGGACGCGCTTGAGGAAGTCGACGCCGTTCTCGCCGGGCATGCGCTGGTCGCAGAGGATGACCTGCACCATCTCGCCGGCCAGCACCTCGGCGGCCTCCTCGGCGCCGCGTACCGAGATGACCTCGAACTCCTCGGCGAGGACGCGGCGGATCGCTTCGAGCGAGCGGATCTCGTCGTCGATGACGAGCACGGTGGCGCCGCTGCCCGGGCTCGAGGCGGGGCGGCGATGGGCGTGGGTGTCGCGGATCGGGTCGTGGGGCATGGGTCCCGCCTCAACAGATACGCGGCAGTTGCTCGCCGGAGAGCCAATCGACGATGCGGCCGCCGCCGAAAGCGGTGGTCATCTGGACGAAGCGCTGATCGTCCTCGATCACCTCGCCGATGACCGCCGCGTCCCGCCCGAGCGGGTGGGCGCGCATCGCCGCGACGATCGCTTCCGCCGCGCCCGGATCGACCACGGCGATCAGCTTGCCCTCGTTGGCGACGTTCAAGGGATCGAGGCCGAGGAACTCGCAGGCCGCCGCCACTTCCGCCTTGATCGGGATCGCATCCTCCTCGATGCGGATGCCGACGCCGGACTGGTTCGCCACCTCGTTCAGCGTCGCGGCGAGGCCGCCGCGGGTCGGGTCGCGCATCAGCTTCAGCGACGGGCCGGCGGCGGCGATCATCACCTCGGTGAGCCGGTGCAGCGCAGCGCTGTCGGAGAGGATGGCGGTGTCGAAGGTGAGGTTCTCGCGGCTCGACATGATGGCGACGCCGTGATCGCCGATCGAGCCGGAGACGACCACCTTGTCGCCGGGGCGCGCGAGGTGGCCGCCGAGCTCCAGGCCGTCGGCGACGACGCCGATGCCGGCGGTGGAGATGAAGACGCCGTCGGCCTTGCCGCGTTCGACCACCTTGGTGTCGCCGGTGACGATCGGCACGCCGGCGTCGCGCGCCGCCTCGCCCATCGAGCGGGCGATGCGCTGCAGGTCGGCGAGCGGGAAGCCCTCCTCGATGATGAAGGAGGCGGAGAGCGCCACCGGCCGGGCGCCGCCCATGGCGACGTCGTTGATGGTGCCGTGGACGGCGAGCGAGCCGATGTCGCCGCCGGGGAAGAAGATCGGCGAGACGACGTAGCCGTCGGTGGTCATCACCATGCGGCCGCCGGTCGGGGCCGGGGCGGCGAAGGTCGCCTGATCGTTGCCCTGCGCCAGATATTCGTTGGCGAAGGCCTCGTGGAAGATCTCGGCGATGAGCTGCGCCATGGCGCGGCCGCCCGACCCGTGCGAGAGGTCGACGCGGCCGGACTTCACGTCCATCTTGCGGTGGCGCAGGCGGGGTTCGTTCGGGGCGTTCACGACGCTCTTCTCCGTTCGTCCTGATTCTTGGCCTTGTCGCGGAAGCGGCCGTAGGTCCAGTGGGCGGCGCAGGCGCCTTCCGAGGACACCATGCAGGAGCCCATCGGGGTCTCGGGGGTGCACACCGTGCCGAAGAGCTTGCAGTCGGCCGGCTGCTTGGCGCCGATGAGGATGACGCCGCATTCGCAGGCCGGGTTGTCGGAGGCGTGGATCCGTGTCACCGCGAAGCGCTTCTCGGCGTCGAAGCGGGCGTATTCGTCGCGCAGCTTCAGCGCCGAGTTGTCGATGTAGCCGAGGCCGCGCCATTCGAAGCGGTCGCGGAGATCGAAGACGTCGTCGCAGAGCTTCTGGGCGGCGACGTTGCCCTCCGGCACCACGGCGCGGATGTACTGGTTCTCGACCGCGGCGCGACCCTCGTTGACCTGGCGCACCAGCATCAGCACCGACTGCATGACGTCGAGCGGCTCGAAGCCGGAGACGACGATGCGCTGGCCGAATTCCTCGACGAAGGTCTCGTAGGGCTTCGAGCCGATCACCACCGAGACGTGGGCCGGGCCGATGAAGCCCTGGATCTTCACCGGCGGTAGCTTGCCGGTCGCCGGCGCCTCGAGGATGGCGCGGATCGCCGAGGGGGTGAGCACGTGGTTGCAGAACACCGAGAAGTTGGTGAGCCCCTTCTTCTCGGCCGTCTTGAGCGCCAGCGCCGTCGGCGGGGTGGTCGTCTCGAAGCCGATGGCGAAGAACACCACCTCGCGATCGGGGTTCTCCTCGGCGATGCGGATGGCGTCGAGGGTCGAATAGATCATGCGGATGTCGCAGCCCTCGGCCTTGGCCTTGAGGAGGCTGCGGCCCTTGGAGCCGGGCACGCGCATCAGGTCGGCGTAGGTGAGGAGCGTCACCCTCGGGTTCTTCGCCAGCTCCAGCGCCTCGTCGATGCGGCCGATCGGCAGGACGCAGACCGGGCAGCCGGGGCCGTGGATCATGCGCACGTTGGCCGGCAGCAGGTCCTCGAGGCCGTAGCGCGAGATCGCATGGGTGTGGCCGCCGCAGAACTCCATGAAATGGTAGGTCTTCGCCGGATCCGCTTCGGCGCGGATGGTCTCGGCGATGGCGCGGGCGAGTTTGCCGTCGCGGTATTCGTCGACGTATTTCATTCGGCCGCTCCCTGGAGTGCGCCGGCTTCCGCGAGCAGGGCCAGAGTCTTCTCGGCCTCGTCGGCGTCGATCTTCGACAGCGCATAGCCGACGTGGATGATGACGTAGTCGCCGGGCTTCACGTCCTCGACCATGGCGATCGAGATCTCCTTGGTGACGCCGTCGAGACTGACCTTGGCCATGTCGTCGGGGAGCAGTTCGCTCACCAGAGCGGGGATGGCGAGACACATGGGGGGACGTCTCCTCTTCAGGGGATCTTCGGTGTCGGTCGGGATGCGGCATGGGCACGGGCGAGGGCCGCCTGGCCGAGCGACAGGCCGCCGTCGTTGGCGGGAACGGCATGAGCGAGAAGCGGACGGAAGCCGCGCGCGGTCAGTGCCGCGACGAGGCCTTCGGCCAGCACCCGGTTCATCAGGCAACCGCCGCCCAGCGCGATCGCCTCGCCATGCCGGGCGTGGGTGGCGACCAGGGTCGCGAGGCCGTCGATCAGCGTGCCGTGGAAGAACTCGGCGACACAGCGCGGGCGCACACCCGGCCGGGCGAGTTCGACCAGGAGCGGCGAGAAGTCGAGGACGCCGTTCGCCAGCCGGAACAGGCCGCTGCCGTGTTTCGCTTCGACCATCAGGGCTTCGAGCTCCATCGCCGCCTGACCCTCGTGGTCCTGGCGGCGGCGCAAGCCGGCGAGGCCGGCGACGGCGTCGAAGAGCCGGCCGAGCGAGGTGGTGGTCGCCTCGCGTCCGGTGTCGAGGCGGGCGAGAAGGGGGGCGAGAAGCGGTTCGTCGGCGAAGAGGGCGCGGGCGCGTTCGGCCTCGCCGATGGCGTGCAGGGCGGCGACCGCCATGCGCCAGGGCTCGCGCGCCGCCTTGTCGCCGCCGGGCAGCGCCAGCGGGGCGAGATGGCCGAGGCGCCGCCAGGAGGCGCCGGAGACGCGGATGAACTCGCCGCCCCAGGCCGACCCGTCGTCGCCGTGGCCGATGCCGTCGAGGGCGAGGCCGAGGATCGGCTCGACGATGCCGTGCTCGGCGGCGATGGCCGCGACATGGGCGGCGTGGTGCTGAACGGGCAGGACGGGCGCGTCGAACTCGAGGGCGAACCGCGACGAGCGGAAGTCGGGATGGAGATCGCAGGCGACGATCTCCGGCTTCACGTCGAGGAGCGACAGGAGGTGGGCCGCGGTCTCGCGGTAGAACTTCACCGTCTCGACGGTGTCGAGATCGCCGACATGTTGCGAGACGAAGGCCTCGCGGCCGCGGGTGACGGTGACGGTCGCCTTGAGGTGGGCGCCGGTCGCCAGCACCACCGGGCCGTCCGATCCGAGATCGACGGGGTTGGGCACGAAGCCCTTGGCGCGGCGGATCAGGCTCGGCTTGCCGGCGATCACCTGGGCAACCGAGTCGTCGGCGCGGATGACGATCGGCCGGTCGTGGCCGACGATCAGGTCGGCGATGCCGCCGAGGCGGCGGCGGGCGTCGGCGTCGTCGATGACCAGCGGTTCGCCACCGGGATTGGCCGAAGTGGCGACGACGACGAAATCGTTCGCCGCCTCACGATCGCGGGCGGCCACCTCGCCCCCGACGGCTTCCCGGAAGATCAGATGATGGAGCGGGGCGTAGGCGCGCATGACGCCGATGCGGGAGAGGTTCGGGGCGATGGACGGGGCGAGCGCGCCGGGCACCGCGTCCATGACGACGATCGGCGCGGCGGCGGAGAGGAAGAGGTCGCGCTCGACGTCCCCGACGACGGCGATGCCGTCGAGCGAAGCGGCATTGGCCACCATCACCGCGAAGGGCTTGGCGTCGCGCGCCTTGCGCCGCCTGAGTTCGGCGACCGCAGTCTCGGAGCGCGCGTCGCACATCAGATGGAAGCCGCCGATGCCCTTCACCGCGACGATCTTCCCGGCGCGGAGCGCCGCGACGATCTCGGCGATGGGGGGGAGGGAAGGGCCACCTTCCGCCGACGACCTCGCCTCGAGCGAAGGTGCCGATTGGTCGTCGGCAGTCTCATCCGGTTCTCTCCCCCCTGGAGGGGGAGAGACAGAGAGGGAGGGCACGGTGCTCGTTTCGACCATCGGCGCGCGCGGATGGGCCGCAGCCCCCCCTCCCTGTCCCTCCTCCTCGAGGGGGGAGGGGACGATGGAGCGACCGGCGGGCCCGACCGGGAGCCCGACGGATGGAACGTCGCCTTCCGGTCCGAGGCCGCGCCCCGCCGAGCCTTCCCCGCGTCGCCACACCACGCGCAGCTTCGGTCCACAGGTCGGACAAGCGATCGGTTCGGCGTGGAAACGGCGGTTCGTCGGATCGCGATAGTCGCTCGCGCAGGCCGCGCACATCGGGAAGCCGGCCATCGCCGTCTGCGGCCGGTCGTAGGGCAGATGGGCGGTGATGGTGTAGCGCGGGCCGCAGTGGGTGCAGTTGACGAAGGGGTAGAGGTGGAACCGGCTCTCGGGGTCGTAGAGGTCGTCGAGGCAGGCCTCGCAGGTCGCGGCGTCGGCGGGGACGCGGGTGCGGGCCTTGGAGGCGACGCTCTCGACGATGCGGAAGCCGCTCTCGCCGGTCGGGGACATCGGCTCCGTCTCGACGGAATCGATCGAGGCGAGTGGCGGTTTCTCCGCCGTCAGCGCCGCGACGAAAGCGGCGACGTCGGTGCCCTCGGCCTCGATCACGACGCCGTCGCCGTCGTTGAGCACCAGACCGGAGATCCCGTGACGAGCGGCGAGACCGTGGACGAAGGGACGCATGCCGACGCCCTGGACCGCACCGCGCAGGCGGATGCGCAGCCGCTCGACCTCTCCGCCATCGGCGAAGAGGCGAACGAGCGCGTCGCCGGCGGGTCCGTGGTTCATCGGCGGCGGTTCCCTCAGTTCGCCGGGCGGGCGGCGAGCGCGGCGCGGGCGGCGATCCAGGCGTAGAAGACAGCCATGCCTTCGCCCGAGCGGGCCGACACGGTCATCACCTGGAGGCGCGGATTGACCTTCAGCGCGTTGGCGATGCAGGCCTCGACGTCGAAGTCGAGATGCGGCAGCAGGTCGGCCTTGTTGAGCAGCATCAGGTCGGCGGCGGCGAACATGTCCGGGTACTTGAGCGGCTTGTCCTCGCCCTCGGTCACCGACAGCACCACCACCTTGTGGGCCTCGCCGAGGTCGAAGGCGGCCGGGCAGACGAGATTGCCGACGTTCTCGATGAACAGGACCGAATTCTGCTCGAGATCGAGGTCGTCGAGGGCGTGGCCGACCATCGAGGCGTCGAGGTGGCAGCCCTTGCCGGTGTTGACCTGGATCGCCCTGACCCCCGTGGCGCGGATGCGCTCGGCGTCGTTGGAGGTCTGCTGATCGCCCTCGACCACGGCGATGGCGTGCTTCTCCTTCAGATCCGAGATCGCCTTGACCAGCAGCGTCGTCTTGCCCGAACCGGGGGAGGAGACGAGGTTCAGGGCGAAGACGCCCTTCTCGGCGAGGCGGCGGCGGTTGGCGCGGGCGAGGCCGTCGTTCTTGCCGAGGATGTCGCGCTCGATCTTGACGATGCGCTCCTGCGCGAGGCCCGGAACGTGGACGCCGGCGAGGCCGGCGCCGTAGTCGATCGCGTCTTCCGAACGGACGACGTGGCCGTGGTCGTGATCGTGCCCGCAGCCCGGGCCGTGCACGTGGTCATGGGAGTGGGAATGATCGTGCCCGTGATCATGGTCGTGGGTGTGCACATGGGCATGGCCGTGGGCGTGCGCATGGTCGTGGCCGTGATCGTGACCATGGATGTGGGCATGGGAATGGACGTGGCCGTCGCCGTGGTCGTGCTCGTGGCTGTGGGCATGCACGTGGTCGTGGCCGTGCGGGTGGGCATGGTCGTGATCGTGGACATGATCGTGGTCGTGGGAATGTCCGTGATCATGATCGTGGTGGTGGTGATCGTGGCCGTGGCCGTGATCGTGCCCTTCGACCTTCTTGCCCTCGACCGTCGCCTGACCGCAGCCGCAGACCGTGCACATCACTCCACCTCCAACTCGGCGACCCGCATGTCGTCGCCCGACGTCATCTGAACTCTGTGATTGCCGCATTTCGGGCAGGCGCCGAAGCGTTCGGAAAGCGCCACCGTCTCGCAGCAGTCCATACACCAGCCCTGGCCCGGCACCCGGACGATCTCCAGCGCCGCTTCCGCGGCGATGGTGCCGCGCACCACCGCGTCGAAGCAGAAGCGCATCGCCTCGGGCTCGACGTGGGACAGTTCGCCGATGTCGAGGCGCACCGCCTTGACCTTGGTCGCGCCCGCCTTCCTCGCTTCTTCCTCGACGATCTCGAGGACGCTCTCCATGAGCGACATCTCATGCACGACCACGTTCCTCCACGCTCACCGCGAAGCCGACGCAGGGGTCGAAGGCGGCGGCGATCCGTTCCACCCGAGCGCGGCCCGCATCGTCCGCCGTCGGCCGATTGGCCCGGATGGTCGCGACGAAGGGGCCGTCGGCGCCGAAATTCCATTCTGTCGGCGCCAGAATGGCATAGAAGGCGACGCGTCCGATACCGTCGAGACGGACGAGATGATGGAGCCGGCCGCGCGGGCTTTCCACGGCGGCATATCCCGTACGGAAATCGATCGATGCGGCGCGCGCCCAGGCGTCGAGGGCGCGGGCCCGCGTCTGCGACCGGGCGTCGAGCAGACGGCCGGCCGCGGCGATCTCGCCGAGGCGGGCGGCGATGCGTTCGCCCGAGCCGGCGCGGGCGAGGGGACCGGTCTCGGGACGGCGGTCGGCGAGGCGCGGTGCGGCGGCGAAGCCGGTCGGATCGGCGGCGAGGGCGGCGACCACCGCCTCGTCGTCGGCGGCGGTGAGCGGATCGGCGGAAAGGTGGATATCGCCGCTCGCCGCGCCGAAGCGCTCGACGACGCCGGCGGCCCAGGAAGCCGGCGGCATGTCGAGGCGGCCGGCGCGGTCGAGGACGAGACCGAGCCGCTCGAGGCCGGCGCGGGCGCGGCCGATCGCGGCGCGGCGAGCGCCGGAGGGCATCGGTTCGGCGGTGGTCGCCGCCAGTTCGCGGGTTGCGGCGAGGACGGCGCGCAGGTCGGCGAGCATCTCGCGCGGCACCTCGCCGGGGGGGGTGCCGGCCGGACCGAGGAAGGTGGAGCGCAGGTGTTCGCCGAGCCGTTCGGCGAGGAGCCCGTCGAAGCGGACGGTGGCGACCGTGGTCGCGTCCTCGCCGCGAGCGGCGGCGGCGGCCATGGCCGCGGCGGTCGCATGGGAGAGGCCGCAGAGGGAATGGAGCCGGCCGACCAGGGCCGGGATCTCGTCGGCCGAGCGATTGACGAAGAGCGCCGAGGAGAAGCCGACCGGCCGGGTCGAGGCGATACGGACCGCCTCGACGCGGCCGCCCTCGGCGGGCGGCGCCACGGTGACGGTGAGGGCGATGGCGCCCGGACCGAAGGAGGTGGTGGGGGTGGTCATGGCGCGGCGGTCTCGTTCCGCGGTTTGCGGCCGAAGAGCAGGGCACGGCGGTCGAGCGCCGTCGGCGCCGGGGTCTCGGTCTTCGCCGGCTGCGGCGGGCGAAGCAGTTCCGCCATCGCCGCTTCGGCGGTGGCGGTGACCGCCTCAGGGTCTTCGAAACGGAACATCGGCGAGAACAGCGACAGGCTGTCGAGGCGGCCGAAGCCGTCGAGGGTGCCGGCGACGAAGTCGTAGGCACCGCTCGGCAGGTCGTGGGTGACGGTCGATCCGGGTGAGACCTCCACCGCCGCCGGTCCGAGCGGCGAGGCGGCGACCACCGCGTTCATGAACCACGGCGTGGCGACGATGCCGATCACTCGAAAACCGTCGTCGTGGAAGCCGACGGCCTCGACGCGAAGTTTCGGATTGTAGACCGGCAGGTCGCGCATCGAGCGCTCGGCGATGTCGCCGTAGATTCGCGCCAGGGTCTCGCCGGCGGCCACCGCCGCGGCGTCGCGCGCCTGCCGTTCGCGCGTCGCCTCAGCCGTCACGACCGCCTCCCTCCGCTTCGAGCGCCATGAACTTCGAGCGTGGCGCGTCGCAGTTGGGGCAGCGCCAGTCCTCCGGCAGGTCGGTGAAGGCGGTGCCGGCCGCGATCTGCCAGACGGGATCGCCCTCCGCCGGCTCGTAGACGTGCCAGCAGATACCGCATTCCATGCGCGCTTCCGCCGTCACGTCGCCGATCACGCCGAAGTTCTCGAAGGAACTCATCGGAAATAGGCCTCCTCGATCTCTTTCAGACGCTCGGCCGAATCGCGGAAGTCCTCGACCGCGGCGCGCGCCGTGACCGGTACGTCGCCGATCTCCAAAGTGTCGAGGACGATGGTGTCCATGGCGTTGAAGAATTGAACCGACCAGACGTTGCGGGCACCGGTGGCGACGATCCGGCAGGTGCCGTAGCCGCGCGACAGGATACGGATCGGCCCGGGGCCGAGGCTGTCCTGGAGGAAGGTCATGTCGGCGTCCGACATGGGGAAGAGCGAGAAGGTGATGGTGTGCGAGGCCGCACCCTTCTCGTGCGCGGCGGCGCGGTCGCGGATCTCGGTCAGGACCGGCATGACGTTCATGGCGCCTTCCGGCGGGATGCCGAAGCTCTCCAGCACCGGAGCCATCGCCGCGGCGCGCTCCACCGCCGCCGGGATCGAGGCGGCCTCGACGTAGTCGGCGACGAGCGCACCCGACGCATCGGTGAAGCGCACGCGCCACAGGCCGGCCATCACCGATTCCTGCACCTGGGCGACGACGCCCTCGGGCAGCGCCACGGTGGCGGAGACCTCGCCTTCACCGAGCACCTCGCCGATCAGGGTGAGGTCGTCGGCGCCGTAGCCTGCGAGATCGAAGAGCCGGCTCGGCGCCTCGGCCGCCTGCGTCTCCAGGGCGGCGACGAGCTGCGGCAGCAGGTCGGCCACCTTCGGGCAGCGCTCGATCAGGTCGGCGGCGCTCGCTGTGGCGAGGAAGGAGATGGTGCCGGCGCCGGTCAGGCCGGAGCGGCCGGCGAAACCCGAAGCGGTCTCGTCGATGCCGATCGGCATCATCGACACGCCGCCGTCTTCGCCCTCCGGGGCGACCCAGAAACCCGCTTTCATGGTCATTCTCCCCCGTGCGCGGTGGTGTAGGTGAATTCGGTGCGCGGCCGGCTCTCGGCCGGAAGGACCGGGGCGTCGGGCGCCAGCGCCGCGTCGATCCTGTCCATGTACTCCGACCAGTCGCGGATCTTGGGGAAGACGGCGACCGGGTCGGCACCACGCGTGACCACCAGGCTCGGGTGGACGGCGACGCGGAAGCGAGCGGCGAGCCCGGTCTCGGCGACGCGGGCCACGACCGCACCGCGCAGCCGATGCTGGAAGGCGGCGAGAAGCTCGGGCAACACGACCGCGACATCGAGCGTCTCGGCGCGGGTCGCCGGATCGCCGGTGAAGAACAGCAGCGTGTGCTCCGGCTCGCCGGCGGCGGGTGCGAGGAAGGCGTCGACGGTGGTCTCGTCGATCGTCGGCAGTCCGTGGCGCTCACCGAGAGCGGCGATGAGTGGCGAAGTCATGGGTCCTCCCTGGTGTTTCCCCGTACTTCGCAATGCGCGTGCCAAACGCGATTCCAGTCGGTGGAAAGCGGATCTCTAGGGATTCCGCCGTTTCGGCAGGGTGGAGGAAACGCTTCCGTGGTCCGCCATGATCATTGGATTTCCAATAATTGGAAATCACATTTCCAAGACCGAATTCGGCAGCCGGAGGCGGCGGACGCGAGTCATCCACGTAGAATGTCGACCCGAAATCGCAGGCGCATGGGCTCGCATACCCGTGGAACGTGTGTCTTCCGGGTCGAAACGGGGAAACGGTGATGGAGCGGCCGAGGCCGGTCAGGCAGCTGCGGCGGGCGGAGTGTCCGTCAGCTTTCCGGCTTCAGCAGGTGATCCGGCAACTGCGGCTCGCGATCGACCAGATCGGCGAAGAGGTGCTCGAAGTCGCGGCCTTCCAGGGCAGCGGCGACGCCGTCGAGGCCGTCGTCGATGAGCTTCGCCTCGGCGGCGTCGAGGACGCGGACGGCGCTGTCGATGTGGACGAGGACGATCGCGCCGACCGGCTGCTCGCCGACCAGCATCATCGAGATCCGGCGGGTCTCACCGCGCCGCTCGACCAGGGCCTGCATGTCGTCGCCTTCGACGACGGTCATGGGGATGCCGAGACACATGATCGGGTCCTCTCGACGACGAAGCCGGCGCGCGGAGGATCCGCGGGCCGGCGCATCTCGCTGACGTGACGGGCGGGGCCGGCGGCACCCGCCTCAGGCTTCGATGCGACGCTCGTAGGCGGCGAAGTCGATGTCGTTGGCGAGGAGGCGATCGTCCGCCTCGATCTCGCCGACGCGCGGCTCGACCGTGATACCCCACTCGGCGAGGATCGCCAACGCCGCGTCGAGGGCGCGGTCGAGGGTCGCCCGCACCGGTTCGGTGAGCGGGCCGCCCCAATCCTCGAGATCGAGGGGCTGGCAACCGATCAGCGCCAGCGTCTCGGGGTAGGCGGCGAGCAGGTCTGCGGCGGAGAGGACCTCCTGGAAGCCGGTCTGGTGCAGGCTCATCTTCTTGGCGCCGGTGAATTTCGGCACCTCGTCGTCGCGCACGATCTTCATCGTGCCCGGCTCGAGGCCGTAGTCGATGGCGTCGAAGACGAGGAGCCGGTCGTGTTCCTGCAGGAAGTTGACGAGGTAGAGCCCCTGAGTGCCGCCGTCGAGGACGGTGACATGGTCGGGGACCCGATAGCGGCGGTGGAACTCCTCCACCGCGCGCACGCCGAACCCTTCGTCGGCCCACAGGATGTTGCCGATGCCGAGGACGAGGACGCGGGGGAGGTCTCCCTGCCGCCGCTCACGGTGACGATCGAGCGCACCCATCGGCTCAGTCCCTGAAGTCGTCGCGGAAGACGCGTTCGCCGGAAATGATCGACGAGATCATGCTCTGGCGGGACATGATGTCCTCGCGCACCGCCGCATAGATGTGGACGATGGCGAAGATGACGATCGCCCACATGCCCAGGTGATGGAAGGTGTGGACGTCCTGGCTGTTGGGGAAGATACCGAAGACCCAGCCGAACAGCGCGTGCTGCCAGCTGTCGATGCCGGTCCCTTCCGAATAGAGGGCGAATCCGGTGCAGATCATGAACACCAGGAACAGCATGAAGGCGAACATCGCGACGTGCCCGAGCGGGTTGTGGCCGATGTACTTCTTCGGATCCTTGGTGAGGAAGAGATACCACTTGAGCTCGAACCACACGCCCCAGAGCCAGGTCTTGTCCCAGAAGGGCAGATAGAAGACCTGACGGGCGTAGGTGTTGCCGACGAAGGCCCAATAGATGCGCATCAGCAGGGCGACGGCGATCACCTGACCGGCGGCGAAATGGGCGAAGCGGATATAGCCCATCAGGAAGTTCTGGCTCGCCTCGCCCGGCACCGAGGGCAGCGGCGAGCCGATGAACCAGCCCGAAATGCACAGCACCACGATGCACAGCGCGTTCACCCAGTGCCACAGGCGGACCGGGGCTTCGTAGACGTAGATGGTCTGGCGGGCTTCGACGCGTTCGCCGTGTGCGTCCAGCGCGCCCTGCAACTCGACGATCTGGTTCATGGATCCCTCCCGATGGTCGCCCCGTCGACGTGGTCGGCCGGGTGCGATCGTCTCGTTCTTCGCTCGAGGTTCGCAGCGACCGGCGGGGGAGCCCGCCGGTCGCCGTCTTCACGGGATCAGCGAACCGTGACCTTCGACATCTCCTGGCCGTCCGGGCTCATGACGTGGGTCGAGCACGCCAGACACGGATCGAAGGAGTGCAGCGTCCGGATGATCTCCAAGGGCTGTTCGGGATCGGCCATCGGGGTGTCCATCAGCGACGCCTCGAAGGCGCCGATGTTGCCCTTGGGGTCACGCGGGGAACCGTTCCAGGTGGTCGGCACGACGGCCTGATAGTTGTCGATCTTGCCGTCCTTGATCTTCACCCAGTGGCCGAGCGCGCCGCGCGGCGCCTCGGTGAAGCCGACGCCCTTGACCTCTTTCGGCCAGCTCTCCGGCTTCCACTTGTCGGTGTTGGCGGTGGACGAGTCGCCGGCCTTGATGGCGGCCATCAGCTTGTCCTGGAAATACCGCATCTGATGCGCCGCCCACTGGCACTCGAGGGCGCGCGCCGCGGTGCGGCCGAGCGTCGAGAACAGGGCGGAGACCGGCACGCCGAGATCCTTGAGGAGCTTGTCGACCGGGTCCTTGAACTCGGGCTTCTTCTGGGCGTAGCCGATGATGTAGCGGGCGAGGGGGCCGACCTCGACGGCGTTGCCCTTCCACCGCGGCGACTTGATCCAGGAGTATTTCGCCTCCTCGTCGAGCGCCTCGATGTTGGTCTTGGTGCCCTTCGCCTTGGGACCGAGTTCGTAATGGGGCACGGTGACGCCGTCCCAGGGGTGCAGGCCCTTGGTCTCGTCCGGATACTCGTACCAGGAGTGGGTGACGAACTCCTGGATCTGGTCGGGATCCTTCAGGTCGACCGGCATCACCTCGTTCAGGTTGCCGTTGAGGATGACGCCGTGCGGCAGCTTCAGCGAGGCCGGCGAATAGTCGTTGGCATGTTCGGGGATGTCGCCGTAGCTCATCACCGACTTCGACGACAGGCCGCCGCCGTAGAGCCAGTCCTTGTAGAACGAGCCGATGGCCATCAGGTCGGGGATGTAGACCTGTTCGGTGAACTCGATGCAGCGATCGATGATCGACGAGACCAGGTTCAGGCGTTCCATGTTGATGGCGCCGACCGCGCCGACGCCGTCGACGTTGATGGCGCAGGGCACGCCGCCGACCAGCCAGTTCGGATGGGGATTCTTGCCACCGTAGATGGTGTGGACCTTGACGATCTCCTTCTGGAAGTCGAGTGCCTCCAGGTAGTGGGCGACCGCCATGAGGTTGGCTTCCGGCGGCAGCTTGTAGGCGGGATGACCCCAGTAGCCGTTCTTGAAGGGGCCGAGCTGGCCCGATTCGACGAACTTCTTCAGCCGGGTCTGCAGGTCCTTGAAGTAGCCGGGTGAGGACAGCGGCCAGTTGGAGATCGACTGGGCGAGCGCCGAGGTCGCCTTGGGGTCGGCGGAGAGCGCCGAGACCACGTCGACCCAGTCGAGGGCATGCAGGTGATAGAAGTGCACGAGGTGGTCGTGCACCTGCAGGCACAGCTGCATGATGTTGCGGATGGAGTTGGCGTTCTCCGGGATCTTGATGTCGAGGGCGTTCTCGACGGCGCGCACCGAGGTGAGCGCGTGGGTGCCGGTGCAGACACCGCAGATGCGCTCGGTGAAGGCCCAGGCGTCGCGCGGATCGCGACCGCGCAGGATCACCTCGATGCCGCGCCACATGGTGCCGGTGGAGACGGCGTTGCGGATGACGTTGTTGGAGTCGACATTCACCTCGACGCGTAGGTGACCCTCGATGCGGGTGACGGGATCGACGACGACGCGCTTGCCGGAGTTGTCGAGATTGAAACCGTTCGGTGTCTGGATACCCATGACGGCGTTTCCTCAGAATTCGATACCTGTCGGGGACGACCGTCGGATCAACCGACGTTCTCGGGCTTCTTGATCACGCGCTTGACCGCGGTCACCGCGGCATGGGCGGCGACGCCGGCCGCCACCACGCCGGCGACGGTCGCGCCCACCTTGTCGGCGTTGGCCTCGATGCCGAACTGGTTGATGCCGGTGAGCCGGTCGTAGAACGAGCCCTTGTCCCAGAAGCCCTCTTCCGAACAGCCGATGCAGCCGTGGCCGGACTGGATGGGGAAGGAGACGCCGCCGTTCCAACGGACGGTGGAGCAGGCGTTGTAGGTGGTCGGGCCCTTGCAGCCCATCTTGTAGAGGCAGTAGCCCTTGCGGGCGCCGTCGTCATCCCACTCCTCGACGAACTGGCCGGCGTCGAAATGCGGCCGGCGGTAGCACTTGTCGTGGATGCGCTGCGAATAGAACATCTTCGGCCGACCCTGGCGGTCGAGCTCGGGCAGCCGGCCGAAGGTGGTGACGAAGGTGACGACGCCGGTCATCACCTCGGCGATCGGCGGGCAGCCGGGCACCTTGATGATCGGCTTGTTCTTGATGACCTTGTCGATCGGCGTCGCCTGGGTCGGGTTGGGCTTGGCCGCCTGGACGCAGCCCCACGAGGCGCAGGCGCCCCAGGCGATGACCGCCATGGCGTCTTCCGCCATCTCCTTCAGCTTCTCGACGAAGGGCCGGCCGCCGTCGATGCAGAACATGCCGCCTTCGTTGAGCGGCGGGTTGCCCTCGACGGCGAGGATGTACTGGCCCTTGTACTTCTGCCGGGTCTCCTGGAGGATCGCTTCGGCCTGATGACCGGCGGCGGCCATGATGGTGTCGTCGTAGTCGAGCGAGATCATCGACAGGACGACATCCTTGACCAGCGGATGGGCCGAGCGGATGAAGCTCTCCGAGCAGCAGGTGCACTCGAGGCCGTGCATCCAGATGACCGGGATGCGCGGCTTGGTTTCCAGCGCATGGGCCATCTGCGACGCCGCCATCGGCCCGAGCCCGAGGCTCGCCGCGGTCAACGAACAGAACTTGGTGAAGCTGCGGCGGGTGATCCCCTGACGACGGATCACCTCGTAGAACGTTTCCTGCCCGGCACTCATCTCGAGCCTCCCCCATGGCACTTCGTCTTCGCCCGCCCGCCTCCCGACCTGCATGGTGGATGCACGAGGGGTCGTCGCGGACGTCGTGACCATAGAGACAGCAAGGAGCGGGCCAACTCACCCCGCGGCTCTTCGTCTTCCGGAAATCCACGGATTCCGCCGGATTTCGACGGGATGCGCGACAAGGGGGCGTCCTTGTCGGTGCGAATCGGTTCGATCCGCTGTCAGGGCGGCGACCGGCGACGAAAAGCTGCTTTCCGGTCGTGCGGGGGCGATCGACGGGGGCGGGAGGCCGTTCGAAGCGGACCGGCGCGCGTCAATGCGCGGTGCACACCATGCAGGGATCGAAGGAGCGCACCACGTGCTGGACGGCGGCGGCTCTGGCGCCGAAGCCGGAGAGGGTGGTGCCCTCGAGCGCGCCCTCGAGCGGGCCGGAGTGGCCGTCGCCGTCGCGGGGGGAGAAGTTCCAGGTGGTCGGTGCGACGATCTGGTAGCGGGTGATGCGGCCGCCACGCACCGTCATCCAGTGGCCGAGGCCGCCGCGCGCCGCCTCGACGAGGCCGATGCCGGAGCCGTCGGTGGGTTCGCCTTCGACGGCGCAGAACGGCTCGGCCGGAACGATGCCGCCGACCCAGGTCTCCATCGCCGGCACGACCAGCGCCACTTCGAGCAGGCGCGCGACGACGCGGCTCGCGACCGTGGTGCCGCCGTCGCGCACCACCATCGCTCGGACCAGCGGGTGACCGGCGACCAGTTGGCGAGCCACGGCGCCGACTTCGACGGCACGGCCGTCGTAGCGAGGGGCGCGTGCCCAGGAGTAGGCGTCGGGGCGATCGATGTCGGGCAGGGTCTCGGCGCGGCTCGGGGAGCCGGCGTCGCCGGCGAACCACGAATGAGCCGGGTCCTCGACGATGTTGGCCGGGGCGAACGGCCGGGTCGTCGCGGTGGCGGTGTCGAAGAGGCCGGCGGCGAAGAACGGGCCACTGCTGCCGACGTCGGCGTAGGCGCCGTAACTCATCACCATGCCCGGGCCGCGGCCGAGCCGGGCGAGGTCGAGATCGGCGGCGAGTTTGAGGAAGACGGTGAAATCGCCCCGCCCCGCGGCGGCGAGGCGGTCCAACTCGTCGGGCGTCTCGATCGCGGCGATGTCTTCGAGACGCCGATCGAAGAGCGTGGTTTCGAGGAAGGCGCGGACATCGGCGAGGACGGCGCGCAGCCGCATCTTGGCGCCGAGGTCGAGGGCGAGGGTGGTGCCGCCGGGGCGGAAGGCGAGGCTGTGCGGCCATTTTCCGGCGATCAGGCCCATGATCTCGAGCAGGCGCGAGCGGGCCGGCAGGAAGTCTGCGGCGGCGCTTCCCTTCACCGCGGTGAAGCGCGCGCCGACGGTCGCCGCCCAGGCTCGGCCGGCGTATTCGGCGCGGGCGAAGTCGGGCATGAAGAACAGGTAGAAGTGCGAGAGGTGGTCGGCGAGATTCTCGGCGGCGTGGGCGAGGGCGGTGGTGAGCGCGCCGTTCGGGGCGGGAACCGCGCCGGAGAAGGCGGCGAGAGTCTTCGCCGCGGCGAGCGACTGCGATACCGAACAGATGCCGCAGATGCGCGGTGCGATCACCAGGGCGTCGCCGATCGGCCGGCCGATCAGGATCTGTTCGAAGCCGCGGTAGAGCGGCGTCGTCACCCGTGCGGCGACGACCCGATCGTCCTCGACGTCGAGTTTCAGTTCGAGATCACCTTCCACCCGGTTGAACGGTCCGACGACGATACGGGTCAACCGTCTCCTCCTTCCGCGCCCCAGCGTTTGGCGCGTCCCGGTGGGACGACCACGTGATCCTTCACGGCGTTGAGCCGCACCCGTTTCGGCGTCGCCGATTTCGACAGGGCGGCGAGGGCCATGAACCAGGCCTTGGGCATGTCGAGCGGCAGGCCGACGGGGATGCCGGCGATCTTCGGCGTCGCCAGGAAGCCGCGGGCGCGCTCGAACTCGGGCGAGGTACAGGCGATGCAGGCGTAGCCGCCGTCGGTGCAGGAGCCCGAGCCGTTCCAGGCGCGCTGGTTGCAGTCGCCGACCGCCTGCGTCGCCTTGCAGCCGAGGTGCTCCATCAGGCAGCCGCGGTCGGAGGCGACCTCGGCGCTCGCCTTGAACTCGTAGAACTCGTTGCGCGAACAGCCGTGGTGGGCGAGGTGGTCGGCGAAGAATTTCGGGCGGCCGAGCGCGTCGAGATCGGTCGCGGCGAGATCGCCGGCGGCCAGCGCGATCAGCGTCTCGACGATCCAGCCGGGGTGGGGGGCGCAGCCGGCGACGTTGACGACCGGCAGGCCGGCGGTGCCGCGATGGCCGGCACCGAGCGCGCCGCCGCGGTCGATTCCGTCGTATTGGAGGCCGACGCCCTCGCCGGGGTCGGGCGAAGCGGCGGGAATGCCGCCGAAGGCGGCGCAACTGCCGACGGCGACGATGTGGCGGGCCTTCGGCGCCAGCCGGCGGATCCAGTCGAGCAGGCTCGCTCCGGTGCCGGCGAGCATCTGGAAGCGGCCGGTGCCGTTCGGGGCGGTGAGGACCGTACCCTCGACCACCAGAGCGTCGAGGGGGACACGGCCGTCGACGATGCCCTGGAGGATCTCCACCACCTCCTCGCCGGTCGCCTCCGACAGCGAGGGGTGCCACAGGAGATCGATACCGAAGGCCTCGAGGTCGGCGAAGACACCGCGGCGGCCGTGGTCGAGGAAGGCCATGGAGCAGCCGCCGCAGGCGCCCGCCTGCAGCCACAACACGCCGAACCGGCTCGCCACCTCACCCGACACGCACACACCTCCTCGGTCCGCGAGCGCCTCGCGCCGGCCGTCGATTCCTCCGCAGAAGGGATCACGGTGGCCGCCTCCCGACAAGGGGCGGTTTTCGCGAGTGTGTCGGAAGGCCGTCGAGCGGCGGGGTCAGGACACGGGTGTGGCGTCGCGTTTGCGGCGGACGTAGAGGGTGCGATCGATGCGGGCGACGAGATCGCCTTCGGTGTCGTGGACATCGCAGCGGAAGACCGGCAGGACCTTCGATCCGTCGGCGGCGGCGGCGCGGATCTCGTCGATGCGCGCGTCCTCCAGGCGGAACCGCGCGGTGACGGTGCCGCGGCCCGGCTTGACGTAGTCGATGGTCGCCGCCTTGTCCCAGACGGTGTAGTCGCGGCCGAGGATGTGGACCAGCATCAGCATGTAGAACGGGTCGGTCATGGCGAAGAGCGAACCGCCGAAATGGACGCCGACATAGTTGCGATTGAGCCGGCCGAGATGCAATTCGACCTCGACCTCGCGCCAGTCTTCGGCGATCCGGGCGACCCGGATGCCGGCGAAGAAGAACGGCGGCCAGAGGTTCATCAGGCGGCGGAAGGTGTTGGTCTTCATCGTCGTTCCTCGTCGGGGCGGCGACGGGCCGAGGTGGAATGTCTCTCCTTTGAGATAACGAATTGACGTATTCGTCAATCCCCCCGGTGCGGCTCTGCATCGGCGGGTGATCCCGTGCGATCGAAGGGGAGGCCGGCGCGCGGCCGTGCCGAGGGGTGGTCCGTGAACGGCGAAGGCCGCGGGCGGGCCGCGGCCTTCCGGTCTTCGAACCGAGGTCCGTCACTTCGGCGGGGCGGAGCCCGGGAGATCGTCGCGCAGGGCGCGGCGCAGCACCTTGCCGACGTTGGTCTTCGGCAGTTCGGTGCGGAACTCGACGTAGCGCGGCATCTTGTAGCCGGTGAGGTTCTTGCGGCAGTGCTCGAGCAGGTCCTCGGCCGAGAGGTCGGGGTCCTTCTTGACCACCACCACCTTGACCGCCTCGCCGGATTTGGCGTCGGGGACGCCGACGACGCCGGCCTCGAGCACGCCGGGATGGGCGGCGAGCACCTCTTCGATCTCGTTGGGATAGACGTTGAATCCCGAGACGAGGATCATGTCCTTCTTGCGGTCGACGATGTGGACGAAGCCGCCCTCGTCGACGATGGCGATGTCGCCGGTCTTGAGGAAGCCGTCGCCGGTCATCACCGCCGCGGTGTCGTCCGGCCGGTTCCAGTAGCCCTTCATCACCTGCGGCCCGCGCACGCACAACTCGCCGCGTTCGCCGTCGGCGACGTCGTTGCCCTCGTCGTCGCGCAGGGCGATCTCGGTGTTGGGGATCGGCAGGCCGATCGAGCCGTTGTAGGCCGGCAGATCGAGGGGGTTGATGGTCACCGCCGGCGAGGTCTCGGTCAGGCCGTAGGCCTCGAGCAGGGTCGTGCCGGTGACCTCCTTCCAGCGCTCGGCCACCGGGCGCTGCACCGCCATGCCGCCGCCGAGCACCAGCTTCAGCTTCGAGAAGTCGAGCTTGCCGAATTCGGGGTTGTTGAGCAGGGCGTTGAACAGCGTGTTCACGCCGGTGATGACGGTGAACTTCTGTTTCGCCAGTTCCTTGACGAAGCCGGGGATGTCGCGCGGGTTGGTGATCAACAGGTTCGAGGCGCCGATCTTCATGAAGGTCAGGCAGTTCGCGGTGAGCGCGAAGATGTGGTAGAGCGGCAACGCGGTGACGATGGTCTCGCCCTTCTCGTCGACCGCCGGGCGGATCCAGGCATGGGCCTGGGTCAGATTGGCGACGATGTTGCCATGGGTCAGCATCGCGCCTTTCGGTACGCCGGTGGTGCCGCCGGTGTATTGCAGGAAGGCGATGTCCGTCAGGTCGGTCGAAACCGGCGTCCACGGCAGGCCGCGCCCCTCCGCCACGGCGGTGCTGAAGGAGATCGCGCCGGGGATGTTCCAGGCCGGCACCATCTTCTTCACGTGTTTGACCACCAGATTGACGATGGCGCCCTTGGGAAAGCCGAGCATGTCGCCGAGGCCGGTGGTGAACACCGCCTTGAGGGCGGTCTTGTCGGCCACCTCGGCGACCACGTGGGCGAAGTTCTCGACGACGACGATCGCCTCGGCGCCGGAATCGGTCAGCTGGTGATGGAGCTCGCGGGCGCTGTAGAGCGGATTGCAGTTGACCACGGTGCAGCCGGCGCGCAGCGCGCCGAAGAGGGCGACCGGATACTGCAGCAGGTTGGGCATCATCAGCGCCACGCGGGCGCCCTTCTTCAGACCGACGCGGGATTGCAGATAGGCGCCGAAACGGCGCGACAACTCGTCGAGCTCGCGATAGGTGATCGCCTTGCCCATGTTGATGTAGGCGATGCGGTCGGCGTAGGCGGCGACGCTCTTCTCGAAGACCTCGGCGACGGAACGGAACTCTTCGACATCGACGGTGTGCGGTACGCCGGCGGGGTAGTTCTGGAAATGCAGGTGACCCGAAGTCGCCATGGCGGTCTCTCCCCTTCGGGGCCGGATTGTCCCGGTTCCCCTGTTTTGCGGCGAGAATAGACCAGCACCGATCCGCAAGGAAGCGGACTCGGAGCGGATGACGGCCGATAGTAGAATTACGATATGCGCGAGATTTTCGGCGGCGCCGGCTCGCCGAGAGGGAGTGTTCGGACATGTTGGTACGGGTGCTGCGGGCGATCCTGTCGATCGAGGTCCTCGTACTGGCGCTTCTCCATCCGACGCTCGCGGCCGAGGTCGGCGGGTTCGGCGCCGTGGTCGGACTGGTCGGGCTCTTCTTCGTCCTCCAGGCGCTGCTGCTTCTGCCCGCCTACGTGATCGCCGTCGTCGGCGCGTCGCCGCGGCCGGCGGGAGTGGGAGGGCCGACGATCGCCGATTTCCTCACCGAATGGTTCGGCGTCGTCCTCGCCTTCGCGGTGATCATGCCGTTCGAGCGGGTGTGGATGGGGTCGGACGCCGTCGGACGGCTGCCGCCGGGGCGGCGGCCGGTGCTGCTCGTCCACGGCTACATGTGCAATCGCGGCTTCTGGTGGTGGATCCGCCGCCAGCTCGAGGCCCGCGGCTTCGCGGTGGCGACGATCACGCTGGAGACGCCGTTCTCCGACATCGAGATCCTGGCCGATCGCCTCGTCGAGCGCATCGACGCGCTCATCGCGGAGACCGGCGCCGACGCGGTCGTGCTGGTGACCCATTCGATGGGCGGGTTGGTGGCGCGTGCGGCGATGCGCAAGGCGGGGACGGCGCGGGTTGCCCGCTTCGTCACCCTCGGCGGACCGCATCACGGCACCGTGGTCGCCCGCCTCGGGCTCGGTCGCAACGCCCGCCAGATGGAGCCGGGCAACCCCTGGCTCGCCGAGCTGAACACGGTGGAGACGACCGACGTGCCGACGCTCACGGTGTGGAGCACCGGCGATCAGATCGTCGTGCCGCAGGCGACGAGCCGGCTCGCCGGGGCGCGCGAGATCGTGGTGGCGGGGATGGGCCACGTCGCCATGGCCTTCTCGCCGCGGATCCGCGATCTCGTCGTCGCCGATCTCGCCGCGGACGACGGGGCGCCCGCGGCATCGCTCGACTCGGGATCTTGACGGACCGGCCGGCCGACGCCGGTCGGGCTCGCCTTCGCACACGGGTTTCCGACCGGGTCGAAAATCCGTGCGCTCGGTTTCACAGATGCAGGCCGCGCATGATCTGCGTGACGGTGATCTGATCGGCCGTCGGCATCTCCTCGCCGGGCTTGGCGTTCCGCGCCGCGTCCGAATCCGGGAACATGCGGAAGGTGGTGTTCATGATCGCCTGCGCCAGTTTCGGCGACACGGCGTAGATCACCTGACCGAAGATGCCGAGTTGGGTGGCGACCCGCGCCGGCTTCATGACGATCGCCTGGACCACCAGATCCGCCGCCTCCTCCGGCGAGAGGGTCGGGACGTGGCGGTAGAACTTGGTGGGCGCGATCATCTCGGTGCGCACCAGCGGCATGTTGATGGTGGTGAACTCGACGCCGCGATCGAGGAATTCGGACGCGGCGCAGCGCGTCCAGGCGTCGAGCGCCGCCTTGGAGGCGACATAGGCCGAGAAGCGCGGGGCGTTGGTCAGCACGCCGATCGAGGAGATGTTGACGATGTGGCCGTGGCGCTTCTCGGTCATCTTCGGCAACAGGCCGAGGGTGAGGCGCAGGGCGCCGAAATAGTTCACCTGCATGGTCCGCTCGAAGTCGTGGAAGCGGTCGTAGGACCCTTCGATGCCGCGGCGGATCGAGCGGCCGGCGTTGTTGACCAGGATGTCGACGCCGCCGTGATCCTCGTGCAGCCGGCGGACCAGATCGGCGCACTGCTCGGCGTCGGTGACATCGGCGGAGTAGGTGAGGACGGTGAGGCCCTGGGCGGCGGCTTCCTGTCGGGCCGCTTCGAGCTTCTCGGTGTCGCGGGCGACGATGACGGTCTTGGCGCCGGCGCCGGCGAGCTTGAAGGCGGTGGCCTTGCCGATGCCGGCCGAGCCGCCGGTGACGACCACGACGCGGCCCGCGACCCGGCCTTTGAGCGATCGATCGATGAACAGTTCGGGGTCGAGATGGCGCTCCCAGTAGTCCCACAGCCGCCAGGCGTAGTCCTCGATGTGGGGGACGCGGATGCCGGCCGGTTCGAGCAGGCGCTGGGCCTCGCGGGCGTCGAAGCGGGTCGGGTAGTTGACGAAGCGGAAGATGTCCGGCGGCAGGCCGAGCTCCTTCATCACCGTCTTCTGGATGCGGCGGACCGGAGTCAGCGCCATCAGCGGCCGGATCAGCGCCTGGGGCACGAAGCCGAAGAGGGCGGCGTTGACCCGCGCCGCCATGCGCGGCGCGTGGGCGGCCGAAGCGAAGATGGCGAGGACGTCGCCGACGCGCCGCGGCTCGGGGTCGGTGAGGTGGAAGCAGCCGCCGTCGTGACCGTCGAGATGGGCGATGTGATCGAGCGCGGCGACGACGAAGTCGACCGGGACGATGTTGATGCGCCCGCCCTCGATGCCGATGGTCGGCATCCACGGCGGCAACATGCGGCGCAGCTTCTGGATGAGTTTGAAGAAGTAGTAGGGGCCGTCGATCTTGTCGATCTCGCCGGTCATGGAATCGCCGACGACGATGCCGGGGCGATAGATCCGCCACGGCACCTTGCACTCGCCGCGCACCACCTTCTCGGCCTGGTGCTTGGAGGCGAAATAGGGATGGTCGAGACCGGTCGCCTCCTCGAACATGTCCTCGCGGAAGACGCCGTCGTACATGCCGGCGGCGGCGATCGAGGAGACGTGGTGGAAGTGCTTCGCCCGGATCGCCTCGGCGAAGCGCACGGCGTTGCGGGTGCCCTCGATGTTGGCGACCATCTCGGCTTCGGGATCGGCCTCGAGGTCGTAGATGGCGGCGAGGTGGAAGACGTGGGTCACCTTGCCGGCGAGCTTCTTCGTCTCGGCTTCGTCGATGCCGAGCGCCGGCTTGGTCAGATCGCCCTCGACCGGGATCGCCCGGCTGGCGTCGACCCCCCAGAAGGCGAGCAGCCGGCCGACGCGCTCCGGCGTCGGCCGGCGCATCAGGAAATGGACCGTGGTCTTCGGCCGCGCCAGCAAGGTACGCACGAGGCGCTTGCCGATGAAGCCGCTGGCGCCGGTGACGAAATAGATCATGGTCGTTTCCCCCTGGCGCTCGCCTCGGCGTGAGGATCGCCGTAGTCGGCGCCGTTGACCCAGTGTAACCCCTGTCTCGCCGGTGAAAAGCCCCCCGGGATCGGCCGCAGCGGCCAGCATCACACACCGAAATTTCGAGCCGCGGCAGGCATCTCCGAGAATTCGACGGGGTCCATGTCGATTAGGTGACCGTTTCTAAAAGCAATCGCTATCTTCACCTCATCGAACGAGACCGCTCACCCGCCGGGTGGCGAGACATGGAACAGAAGGATCGAGATCATGGCCAAGAAGCTCAAAGCTCTCGCCGGTGGTTCGAGTGAGACGCAGCTCGCCCAGACCATCAAGGATTCCGCGCATCAGATCTGGCTCGCCGGCCTCGGCGCCTTCGCCAAGGCGCAGGAAGAGGGCACCAAGGTGTTCGAAGCCCTGGTGAAGGAAGGCGAGACCATCCAGAAGCGCACCCGTGAAGCCGCCGAAGACAAGGTCGCCGAGGCCCGCAAGGCCGCCACCGGCACCTGGGACAAGCTCGAGAGCGTGTTCGAAGAGCGCGTCGCCCGCGCCCTCAACAGCCTCAACGTTCCGACCAAGAAGGACATCGACGCGCTGTCGGCCCGCATCCACGAATTGACCGCCGCCACCAAGAAGCTCTCCGGCACCACCCAGAAGGAAGCCGGCAAGGCCGGTGAAGCGGTGATGGAAGCGGTCGGCGAGACGGCCCAGGTGGTGAAGATGACCACCAAGAAGGTCGCCGCGTCGGCCAAGCGCGTGAAGGTCGCGGCGGAAAAGGCCGTCGAAGAGGTCAAGACGGACCTCGCCGGTTGACGTCCTCCCGGCCGTGAGGTCGACTTTCCCGGAGCGGGGGCGAGATTCGCTCCCGCCCGGGCGAAGTCGTCGCTTCCGTCCCGTGAACGGAGGATCGGTGCATGTCACGGCGGCATCAACACAAGATCGGTGTCGCTCTGGCGGGCGGCGGCCCGCTCGGCGCGATCTACGAGATCGGCGCGCTCGTCGCTCTCCAGGATGCCCTTCGCGGTCTGGACTTCACCGCCTGCGACGTCTACGTCGGCGTCTCGTCGGGTGGCGTGATCGCCTCCGGTCTCGCCAACGGGCTCTCGCCCCGGGACATCCACGCGATGTTCATCGAGAACGAGTCGGCCTACGAGGCCTTCGATCCGGAGATCCTGCTCCGGCCGGCGTTCGGCGAATACATCCGGCGTCTCACCTCGATCCCGGGTCTCGCCTTCCAGGCGATGGAACACTGGTTCGCCGATCCCTTCTCCAAGGGGTTCTTCGCGTCGTTCCAGCGGCTCGGCCGGGCGATCCCGACCGGCATCTTCGACAACGTCGGTTTCTCCGCCTTCCTGCAGAAACTCCTGTCGGCGCCGGGTCGCACCGACGACTTCCGCGAGTTGCCGCACAAGCTCTTCCTCGTCGCCACGGACCTCGACAGCGGCAAGGCGGTGCCCTTCGGCGCGCCGGGATGGGACCACGTGCCGATCTCGCGCGCCGTGCAGGCGTCCGCGGCGCTGCCCGGGCTGTTCCCGCCGGTGGAGATCGACGGGCGCAACTACGTCGACGGCGCCTTGATGAAGACGCTGCACGCGTCGGTGGCGCTGAAGGAGGGGGCGAAGCTCCTCCTCTGCGTCAATCCGCTGGTGCCGTTCAACGCCGACCTCACCCACGACGACGACGACGGCTGGGCCGATCGCATCTCGCTGATGGATCGCGGCCTGCCGGCGGTGATGTCGCAGACCTTCCGCGCCATCATCCATTCGCGCATGAAGGTCGGCATGGACCGCTATCGCACCGAGTATCCGGATGCGGACGTGCTGCTGTTCGAGCCGAACCAGGGCGATGCGGAGATCTTCTTCGCCAACATCTTCTCCTACGCCTCGCGCAAACGTCTGGCGCAGCACGCCTATGAGCGCACCCTCGGCGATCTGAGGCGGCGGCGCGAGCAGTTGGGGCCGATCTTCGCCGCCCACGGCGTCACCCTCGACGACGACCTCCTCGATCACGGCCGGCGCCGGCCGATCACCGCCGGTTCGCCGCCGCCGCGACGGGTGCCGCGGCATCCGGCGACGTACCATCTCACCCACGCGCTCGATCGCCTCGACGCGGCGCTGAAGACCCGCACCACCGCTTCTTGAGGTGGTCGGAGGGGTGGAATCGCCGAAAATCGACCGGCGACGGTGTCGAACCTGTTGAGTGGCGCGCGGATTCGCGTTTCAGTCGACGACGTCGCGGAAGGTTCGGCCGGAGAGCCGCCACCGCACGGGGTGAGGAACGGTCGGCATGGCGCGCAAACCGCAGCGACGGACGAAGGAGCGCATCCTCGAGACGGCGCTGGCGTTGTTCAATCGCGACGGCGAACCGAGTGTCACGCCGTCGGCGATCGCCGAGGAGATGGGCATCTCGCCCGGCAACCTGCACTATCACTTCCCCTCCAAGCAGAAGATCGTCGAAGCGCTGTTCGCCACCTTCCGCGCCGAGATCGAGCACACGCTCGCGGCGCCGGGGACGCGCGCGCCCGACGTCGAGGACGTGTGGTTGTTCCTCCATCTCGTCTTCGAGGCGATCTGGAAGTACCGGTTCGTCTATCGCGACATCACCGATCTGGTGTCGCGCTATCGGGTGCTCGAGCGGCAGATCCGGTTGATCCTCGCCCACAAGCAGACGACCGCGGCGGCCATCCTGCGCGGCCTCGTCGCCGACGGGCGGATGACGGCGTCGCCGCGGGACATCGAGGCGCTGGCGTCGAACATGACGCTCATCGCCACCTACTGGCTCTCCTTCGAATTTGTCCGCGATCCCCGCCACTGGGACGACGGCGAAGCGCTGGCGCGCGGCGCCTACCAGGTCATGGCGCTCTCCGCTCCCTATCTCGCGCCGCGCGAGCGCGAACTGCTCGATCATCTCGCCGAACGCTACAGAAGTTGAGGAGACGCATCATGGCGAAGCCGCGTTGGACCGCCTTTCCCCACGCCTCGAAGGACTACGACTATGCCGGGGCGGCGCTCGCCGAGGCCTGGCCGCGACTGCACCGCGGCGACTGCGAGCCGTTCCCGGACGCCGCCGGCCTGAAGGGGCTCATCGACGCCGCGCCGAAGCTGAAGCCGAAGCAGAGCCTCGAAGAGGCGGCGGAGATCCTGCAGGACGCGTGGCGCGCCTATCATCGCGGCGACTTCGCCGAGGCGGTGGAAAAGGGCCTGTCGGTCGGGCTCCTCGGCACCAACGTCGCCAACAAGGCGACCAACATCTACGCCACCTATCTCGAGGAGAAGGACGCGGCCAAGCTCGAGCTCTTCCAGGCGTCGGCGGCGCGGGCGGAGGAGTTGCAGGCGGCGGCCAAGGGGCTCGCCAACGCCCATTATCTCCACGCCCAGGCGCTCGGCCGCTACTCCCAGGGCATCTCGATCGGCAAGGCGCTGGCGCAGGGGCTGGCCGGCAAGGTGCGCGCCAGCCTCGAGGCGGCATTGAAATGCGCGCCCAAGCACGCCGACGCCCACATCGCGCTCGGCACCTATCACGCCGAGATCATCAACAAGGTCGGCGGCATGATCGGCGGCCTCACCTACGGCGCCAGCAAGGACGACGGGGTGAAGCATTTCGAGACGGCGGTGAAGCTCAATCCGGACTCGGCCGTCGCCCGCATCGAATACGCCAACGGTCTCGTCATGATGTTCGGCAATTCTAAGATGAAGCAGGCCGTCGCCCTCTATGCCGAGGCGGCCAACTCGAAGCCGGCGGACGCGATGGAACGGCTCGACGTCGAGCTCGCCAAGGAGGAACTCGAGGACTGACGTGGGGGCCGAAAGATCCGTTCGGTCGGATCGACCGGCCGGGCGACGGCGTCCTACCAGAGGCGGAAGGTGCCGCGGCACCCGGCCGTCGAAGACACGCGAATTTCTCATCTGCATCAGAGGCATGAGAAATTCGCGTCAGGATTACCATCGGTCATTTTCGATGACCGATGGTCTCACGCCTCGGGTGCGCTCGTGGCGGCCGGCTTGCGACGCGACCGAGGCGCCGCCGGCGTCGCGGCGGCGGTGGTGCTGCGGCGGCGATGGCGCGACTTCGGATGAGCCGCATGTTCGGCGTTGGCGAGATCCTCGGCGCGTTCGGCGTAGTCGAGCAGCGTCAGATAGAGCAGGCGTTCGAACTGCGGGCCGAAATGGGCGATGACCCGGCGCGGTTCGGGCACCAGCTCGGCGTCGGTGATGAGGCCGAACTGGACCTTGCCGTTGTAGGAGAGGATCGACACGCCGATGCCGATGTCGCCCGACTGCGGCACCCAGAACATCAGCTGCGAGATCTCGGCGCCGGCGATCTTCAACGGCATCTGCGGACCGGGAACGTTGGTCATCACCGCGGTCGCCCGGTAGAGCAGGATGCCGAAGAGGGCGTCCTGGGCGAGTTTCGGGGTGTAGCCGAGGACGGCGAGGAGGCCGTAGGTGACGCCGGCCTGCTGCGAGCGCTTCAGCGCGTCCATGCGCTTCTGCACCTCGGCGAGGCGGGCGAGCGGTTCGTCGATGCCAACCGGCAGCACCAGGGTGACGATGCCGAATTCGTTGCCGAGTTCGCGGTGGCGGCCCGGCGCGCGCAGGTTGACCGGGATCAGCGCCCGGATCTCGACGCCGTGGGTCGGCTCGCCGAGTTCGGCGAGATAGGCGTTGATGGCGCCGGCGACGCAGGACATCAGCACGTCGTTGACCGAGCAGCCGCGGGCGTGCGCGATCGTCTTGACCTCGGAGAGCGGCAGCGGCTCGGCCCAGGCGACCTTCTTCTTGCCGTGCGGCACGCCCTTGAGCGGCGTCCGGCTGTCGTTGGCCATGAACAGCAGGCCGGCGAGTTCGCCGACGATGCCGGCGCCGTCCTTGACCAGGCCGAGGGCCTGGGCGGCCGGGCCGCCGCCGTTGTGGTTCGAAGCCTTGGCCATGCGCGCGGACAGTTTGGTGCCCATCTTCACGACGCGGCCGAGGGGCGCGAAGAGGCTCGACCACCAGTCGCCCTTGCCGTCCTCGGAGCGCGCCGTCCAGTCGGCGGCGGGCTCGTCGAGGCCGTGCAGGTCGTCGGTCAGCGAAAGCATGACGCCGATCAGGGCGATGCCGTCGGCGATGGCGTGGTGGATGCGCACCACCACCGCGGCGCCGCCTTCGAAACCTTCGACGATGTGGTACTGCCAGAGCGGGATCGAGTGATCGAGCGGGGTGGCGGCGAGTTCGCCGACGAATTGCTCGAGTTCGGCGTCACCGGCGGCGCCGGGCAGGCGGACGTGATGGATGTGGCGGGTGATGTCGAAACGGGCGTCGTCGACCCAGGACATGCCGCCGGCGACGCGCACCGCCTTCTGGCCGAAGCGGCGATAGACGAGGAGGCGCTCGGCGAGGGTGGCGGCGAGCTCTCGTGGATCGACGGGGCCGGCGAGCTTGATGACGCCGACGATGACCATGGGATTGTTCGGCCGATCCATCCGCAACCAGGTGGTGTCGACCGGAGACATGCGTTCGCCGCGTGCCATGCGTCTCTCCTCCGCGCTCCCCTCGCGTCCGTCGTGAGGCCGGCGGACCCGCCGCATCTTCTCGTTCCGGTCGCCGGTCTCGTTCTCGGCGGAACGGACCAGGACCGTCTTTAGGCGGCGTTTTCTAACCGAGGATGGTAGAGAATTTTCATGGACACGAAAGCGGAAACTGTCGAAAGACTTACCGCCCGTCTCGAAGCCGGGATCGAATTGCGCGGACGGGTCCGAACCGACGCGGAAGCGACGCGTCGACGGCTTCTCCTGCGCGACTGGCAATCCGACCGTCTGGCGCGCACCCATTTCGATCTGCTCGCCGATGCGCGGTTCCACGACACCGCCGAATTCTTCCTGACCGAGCTCTACGGCGCCAAGGATACGGTGAAGCGCGACGCCGACATCGCCCGCGTCGTTCCCACCATCGCCAAGATGCTGCCGATCTGGGGGCTGGAGACGGTCGCCGACGCGATCGAACTCGACACGTTGTCGGAGGTGCTCGACGTCGACATGGTGACGGCGCTGGGGGCGCGGATCGAGACGATCGATGCGGCCGCCTACGGCGCGGCCTATCGCAAGGTCGGACGACGGGCCGAGCGCGAACATCAGATCGATCTGATCGAGCATCTCGGCCACGCGCTCGATCATCTGACCCATCATGCCTTCACCGGGACGGCGCTGACGTTGATGCGACGCCCGGCACGGCTCGCCGGGTTCGGCGACCTGCAGACCTTCCTCGAGGACGGCTATCGCGCCTTCCGCAAGATGGGCGGCGCCGACGAATTTCTCGAGCGCATCGTGTCGCGCGAACGGGCCGTCATGACGGCACTGTTCGACGGCGACGACACGGTGCTCGACGACGAAGAAGAAGACTGAGAACGAACGACAGGCGAGGACCGGCCATGGACGTGACCCTTTCGACGGCGATCCCCGACTCCGACGGGGTCGGGGCGATCTTCGCCCGGCTGCGCGCGGCCTCGCGCCGCGACCCCTTCCCGGATCTCGCGACCCGCAAGGATCGGCTCGGCCGCCTGCTCTCGGCGATGACCGAGGACGAGGCGGCGATCGAGGCGGCGATCTCGGCCGATTTCGGCCATCGCTGCGTCCAGGAGACGCGGCTGGCCGAGGCCTTCATCGTCGAGGCCGGCATCAAACACACGCTGCGCCATCTCAAAGGGTGGATGAAGCCGAAACGGGTGAAGACCGAACTCGCCTTCCTGCCCGGGCGCAATCGGCTGATGCCGCAGCCGCTCGGGCTGGTCGGCGTGGTGGCGCCGTGGAACTATCCGCTGCAGCTGACCCTCGCGCCGCTCGCCGCGGCGCTTTCCGCCGGCAATCGGGTGATGATCAAACCGAGCGAGTTGACGCCGCGCTTCTCCGCCCTCCTCGCCGAGATCCTGTCGCGGCGCTTCGGCGACGACGAGGTGGTGGTGGTCCAGGGCGGACCGGACGTGGCGAGCGCCTTCACGGCGCTGCCCTTCGATCACCTGCTCTTCACCGGTTCGACCCGGGTCGGCCGCATGGTGGCGGAAGCGGCGGCGAAGAACCTGACCCCGGTGACGCTCGAACTCGGCGGCAAGTCGCCGGCGATCCTCGACGCTTCGGCCGACGTGGCGAACGCGGCGTCGCGCATCGCCTTCTCGAAGATGCTCAACGCCGGCCAGACCTGTGTGGCGCCGGACTACGTGTTGTTGCCGAAGGGCCGCGAGGCGGCCTTCGTCGCGGCCTATCGCGGGGCGGTGGCCAAGCTGATCGGCGAAGATCCGTCGAACCCCGACTACACCGCGATCGTCTGCGCGCCGCATCGCCAGCGCCAGCAGGCGTTGGTCGACGATGCCGTGGCGAAGGGCGCCAAGGTCGAATGGGCGGTCGGCGATCCGACCCGCTGGTCGAATTCGGCGAAGTTCCCGCCCTGCGTCCTCCTCGACACGACGCCCGACATGCGGGTTCGCCAGGAGGAGATCTTCGGACCGATCCTGCCGGTGGTGCCGGTCGGAAACGCCGACGAGGCGATCGCCACGGTCGTCGCCGACGAGCGGCCGTTGGCGCTCTACTGGTTCGGCACGGACGCGGCGGCGCGCGACAAGGTGATGGTGGAGACCGTCTCCGGCGGCGTCACCGTCAACGACTGCCTCGTCCACCTCGCCCAGGAGAACCAACCCTTCGGCGGCGTCGGGGCGTCGGGCATGGGCGCCTATCACGGCGAATGGGGCTTCCGCACCTTCTCGCACCTCAAACCGATCTTCCATCGGCCGGACCTCTCCGGTCTCGGCTTCATGCAGCCTCCCTACGGCAAGACTTTCGATCGCATGCTGGCGGCGCTGAGGCGCTTCGCCTGATCGGGTCCCTGTCGGAGGCGGGAGGAACGAAATGTCCGACGTGAAACGCGAGTTCGACTATCTGGTGCTCGGCGGCGGATCGGCCGGATCGGCCGTGGCGAGCCGCCTCAGCGAAGATCCGTCGGTGACGCTGTGCCTCTTCGAGGCCGGCGACCGGGGTGACGACTGGGTCATCCGCACGCCGCTCGCCGGCGCGCTGATGGTGCCGTCGAAGCTGCACAACTGGGGCTTCAAGACGGTGCCGCAGCCGGGGCTGAACGGCCGGCGGGGCTATCAGCCGCGCGGGCGCACGCTCGGCGGTTCGTCGGCGATCAATGCCATGATCTACGTCCGCGGCCATCGCTGGGACTACGATCACTGGGCCGCGCTCGGCAACACCGGCTGGGGCTTCGACGACGTCCTGCCCTATTTCAAGCGGTCGGAGAACAACGCCGACTTCGCGGCGGACGGACTGCACGGGGCCGGCGGGCCTCTCGAGGTCTCCTATCCGCGCACCGACAATCCGTGGCAGCGGATCTTCCTCGAGGCGGCGACCGAGGCGCAGTTCCGCTCCAATTCCGACTTCAACGGGCCGGAACAGGAGGGCTTCGGCGTCTATCAGGTGACGCAGAAGAACGGCGAGCGCTGGAGCGCGGCGCGCGGCTATCTCCATCCCCACATCGGCAAGCGGCCCAATCTCGCGGTCGAATGCGGGGCGCGGGTGCTGCGCATCCTGGTCGAGAACGGCCGGGCGGTCGGCGTCGAGATCCGTCAGGGCGGCGAGGTGAAGACCTTCCGGGCGCGGCGCGAGGTGATCGTCTCGGCCGGGGCGTTGCAGTCGCCGCAGATCCTGATGCTCTCCGGCATCGGCGATGCGGCGCAGTTGAAGGCGCACGGTCTCGAGGTCGTCCACCACCTGCCCGGCGTCGGCGCCGATCTGCAGGATCACCCCGACTTCATCTTCGGCTATCAGGCCGACAGCCACGACCTCATCGGCATCTCGGCCGGCGGGACGCTGCGCTTCATCAAGGAGATCCTGCGCTATCGGCGTGAGCGGCGGGGTCTCGTCGCCTCCAACTTCGCCGAGGCCGGCGGCTTCCTGAAGACACGGCCCGACCTGCCGGCGCCGGACATCCAGATCCACTTCATCGTCGCCATGGTCGACGACCATGCGCGCAAACTCCGGATGGGGCACGGCTTCTCCGCCCATCTCTGCCTGCTGAGGCCGCAGAGCCGCGGCAGCGTCACTCTCGCCTCCGCCGATCCGACGGCGGCGCCATTGATCGACCCGGCGTTCCTCACCCACCCGCAGGACATCGAGGACATGGTGGCCGGCTTCAAGGCGACCCGCCGTATCATGGATGCACCGGCGCTGAAGGCGGTGCGCGGCCGCGATCTCTTCACTCGAGGGGTCGAGACCGACGACGACATCCGCGCCATCCTGCGGGCGCGCGTCGACACGGTCTATCACCCGGTCGGCACCTGCCGCATGGGCGTCGACGATCGGGCGGTGGTCGATCCGGAACTGAGGGTGCGCGGCATCGCCGGGCTGAGGGTGGTCGACGCCTCGATCATGCCGACGCTGATCGGCGGCAACACCAACGCCCCGTCGATCATGATCGGCGAGAAGGCGGCCGACATGATCAAGACGGCGGTTGCCTGAGAAACTACCGGCGATCGGATGGCCCGAAACGACGAAAGCCGCGGTTTCCCGCGGCTTTTTCGTGCTCTCCCGAGGAGGGAGAATGGAGCGGGCGAAGGGATTTGAACCCTCGACCCCAACCTTGGCAAGGTTGTGCTCTACCCCTGAGCTACACCCGCATCCTTGGGTACCGCCCGGCGTCGCCGCCGGACGGGCGTCTCTATAGCAACAGCTCGAAGTCGGATGCAAGCCCGTTTTCGCCGGAAATCGTCGCGAACCGGATGATCACTCCGAAAGTGGCGGAAAACAGCCGTCTTACGGAGGTGCGAGATCGCCCGGCGGTGGTCCGAAGGGCGCGATCGGGGCCGAACGGAGGTTCGCCGGCTCGCATCGTCGACCGATCTCACTGCCTTTTCGGCATCGCCGGCGGGGTGCGGAGAGGGGCCGTGGGACGGTCCGGCCCGAACCGGTCGCGCCCGACGGATCGCCGGCGGGCGGGCGAGTCCTGATCGTGTCCCGTGAGGTGGTGTAGCTGACCGTTGGCCAGCGGGGCGCGCCAATATGGGCGGCGTACTCAGGCCGCCATGTTCGGCAGGCCGAGGACGGCGGGATCATCGCCGATGGCAGCGATCGTTTCCAGAGTCATGTAGCGGGAGCGCTGGACGGCCCACTCATCGTTCTGTTCGAGCAGGATCGCCCCGACCAGTCGGACGATGGCGTCTTCGTTGGGAAAGATGCCGACGACCTCGGTGCGGCGCTTGATCTCGCCCTTGAGGCGTTCGAGCGGGTTGGTGCTGTGCAGCTTCGCCCGATGCGGGGCGGGGAAGCTCATGTAGGCGAGCACGTCGGCCTCGGCGTCGTCCATGAAGGTGGCGAGCGTCGCCATCTTCGGCCGGAGTTGGTCGGCGACGGCGCGCCACTGACGACGGGCGGCCTCGGCGTCGTTCTGAGCGAAGGCCGTGGCGATGAAGGCGGAGACGACCCGGCGGCCGTTCTTGCCGGCATGCGCCAGGGCGTTTCGCATGAAGTGAACCCGGCACCGTTGCCACGTCGCCGTCAGCACCTTCGAAACCGCCGCCTTGATCCCCTCGTGCGCGTCGGAGATCACCAGCTTCACGCCGCGCAGACCCCGGCGGGCGAGCTTGCGCAGGAAGGCGGTCCAGAAGGTCTCCGCCTCCGACGGGCCGATGTCCATGCCGAGCACCTCGCGCCGACCGTTGCGGTTGACCCCGACCGCGACGATCACCGCCACCGAGACGATCCGTCCGTTCTGCCGGACCTTCAGGTAGGTCGCGTCGATCCACAGATAGGGCCTGACCTTGCCCCCGGGGATGTCCTCGTTCTGAACTGGAATCCGTCGACAGGAGAC
>NZ_DAIPZB010000021.1:0-72177 GCF_036782435.1 Pinisolibacter sp.
ATGGGAACGGCTCCTCTGTGAGCGATAGCGACAACCATCACTCCGGCACACATGATGCCGTAAGAGGGGCCGTCCACCCCATCAGCGGAGGGGAAGGGGATCCATCGGCGTTCCGGCGATACGAGAAGCGAGTGGGTCCCCTTCCCTCGCCTCCGGCTCGCCGGGGACGACGGCAGAGGTCGAGGCGAGGTCGGTGGCGGATCATGGCCATGGCGACCCGCGCAAAGGTCCCCAACACGAGGCGTCGGGTATTTCGTGGTTCGAAATCGGCGCTTCATGGCGAGCGGTACGACGAAGCCGCTCGTCTCGAACCATCGCGCACCACGGCCCGCTTCTCGCCGTTGTTCACCGCCGAAGCCGCTCAGCGGCAGCCGAGGGCCGACTCGGCACGTTTGATGGCGGAGACGTTGGCGCGCTCGATGCGGTTCATCGGCACCGCGCCGTCGCTCGTGTAGCGGCAGCCGTCGTTGCCGAAGGTGGCGATGCCGCGGGCGGTTTTGAAGCAATAGCCGTTCTCCTGGTAGATGCTGTTGCGCATCTGCCAGAGGAACTCGCAGTTCGGCCCCGAGACGAGGTCGCGATAGGAGAAGTAGTCACGGTTCGAGCAGCCGAAGACGTCGTAGCAGGCGGCCGCGGCCGGCACCGCGGAGAGGGCGAGCGCGACGGCGGCGAGGCGCAAAGTCGAATGGGGCACGGGTCATCCTCCTCTTCTGCGAATTTCGTAGATCGACGGCCGGTCATTTCGAGCCGAAACAGATCTTCTCGAAGTTGCCGAGGAACGGCGCGATGCCGGCGCGCGGCGGTAGCGGTTCGAGGGTGAGCTCCACCGTCTCGCTGTTGCCGACCTGCAGGACGACGGGCCCCGGCGCGCTCAGCACCTTCATCAGTTCGGCGCCCAACATCTTCATCGCTCGGGCGTCGGCGTCCTGCTCGACGCGGAAGGTCATCTCACCGTCTTCGGACTGCGCCACCTCGCCGGTGATCGACCATTCGGCGTCGGCGACGGTGAGATGCAACTCGACCTCCTCCCCCGCCGCCATGCCGGGCACGGCCTGAGCGTAGAGGAAGAACTCGTCGACGTCGCGTAGGCAGCCGAAATCGAAGAGCCGCGGTGCGCCGGCTTCGGCGACATAGTGGAGGAAGGCGCGGCGACGCGGATCGGTGACCATCGACCAGCCGGCCGGGTCCTCCGGTTCGGCCACGGCGACGGGCGCAACCGGCAGGATCGTGGCCAGCGTCACGGCGGCGAACAGCAATCCGGCGACTTTCGGGGGCATCGGCCCCTCCCTCGGACACTTGCGTGAGATCATCGACCCGGCCGCGGTGGTCGGGTCAATCGAGGAACGGCAGATTGGCGCAGACCAGCCGACCGGAGCCGGCGTCGATGACGATCCACCCGTCGATCGGGCCGCCGTCGTGGTCCGCGGCGCGCGTCACCACCACGTGGAAGGCCCACACCGGGCTCGCGCCGCCGCCGCAGACGGTGTCGCGGCGCGGGCCGAGCTTGCGTTCGGTGATGTTGGCGGCGACCGCGGCCGCGGTGTCGCCGTAGGGGTCGCCCTTCAGGATCGACACCGCCTTGGCGAGCGCCTGCTTCTCCGAGAGGCCGGCGGCGAGGACCGACGTCGTTCCGGCGAGAAGAGTGGCGAGAAGGAGGAGCGCGAGACGTCGCATGGTCGACCTCCGCTTCGTCGTCGGGGTGCATCCGCCGACGGAAGCGAAGTCTATCAGGATCGACGCCCGCGAGCGTTGCGGTGGCGCAAGTCCGGCCTGCGCCTCGCGTCGCCGTTCCGGTCTCGTCAGGCGGTCAGTTCGAACAACTGACGGCCGATCAGCATGCGGCGGATCTCGCTCGTCCCGGCGCCGATCTCGTAGAGCTTGGCGTCGCGCAGCAGGCGGCCGGTCGGGCTCTCGTTGACGTAGCCCATGCCGCCGAGCAGCTGGATGGCGTCGAGCGCCGCCTTGGTGGCGCGTTCGGCGGCGAAGAGGATGGCGCCGGCTGAATCCTGGCGGGTGGTCCTGCCGGCGTCGCACGACTTGGCGACGGCGTAGACATAGGCGCGCGAGGCGTTGAGTTCGACGTACATGTCGGCGACCTTGGCCTGGACGAGCTGGAAGGTGCCGATCGGCGCGCCGAACTGCTTGCGCTCGTGGACGTAGGGCAGGACGATGTCGAGCGCGGCCTGGGCGATGCCGAGCGGGCCGGCGGCGAGCACGGCGCGCTCGTAGTCGAGGCCGGACATCAGCACGTTGACGCCCTTGTTCACGGTGCCGAGCACGTTCTCCTCGGGCACCTCGCAGTCCTCGAACACCAGTTCGCCGGTCTCCGAGCCGCGCATGCCGAGCTTGTCGAGCTTCTGAGCCACCGAAAAACCCTTGAAGCCCTTCTCGATCAGGAAGGTGGTGATGCCCTTCGGTCCGGCCGAGGGATCGGTCTTGGCGTAGACGATCAGCGTGTCGGCGGAGGGACCGTTGGTGATCCACAGCTTGGTGCCGTTGAGGACCCAGCGGTCGCCTCGTCTCTCGGCCCGCAGCTTCATCGACACGACGTCGGACCCGGCGCCGGGCTCCGACATGGCGAGGCCGCCGAGGTGCTCACCGGAGACCAGCTTGCCGAGATAGCGCTTCTTCTGGTCGTCGTTGCCCCAGCGGCGCAGCTGGTTGATGCAGAGGTTGGAATGGGCGCCGTAGGAGAGGCCGATCGAGCCGGAGGCGCGGGAGATCTCCTCCATGGCGATGCAGTGCTCGAGATAGCCGAGCCCGGCGCCGCCCCACTCCTCCTCGACGGTGATGCCGTGCAGGCCGAGCGCCCCCATCTCCGGCCACAGATGGCGCGGGAACCAATCCTCGCGATCGATCTTGTCGGCGAGCGGCGCGATGTTGTCCTGGGCGTAGCCGCGGGCGGTGTCGCGCAGCATCTCGGCGGTCTCGCCGAGGCCGAAATCGAAGGCGGGCATGGTGTTCGGGATCATCGTTTCCTCCTGGCGACACGGCCCGTTCACGGGCTTCGGCACGTCGGCAAATTTATCTAACGGACGTTCGTTTGTTGTCAATTCGGTCGAAAGACGAGCGGTGCGGCCCATACAGGGCCGAGAAGGGTGCGATCGACAGGTTAGGAGCGCCGAGGAGCCCGTTGCAAGGGCCGGACGCGGACATCGTACGGAGGGCGGGTGAAACGCTCGGCCGGTCGTCCCGGGCTGGAACGCCTTTCCGGAGGGGCCCGGCGACGCGATCCATCGCGGCGGCGGCGAGACACCGCGGCAACGGCGCGACGCGACGGTGAGGGCGAGGCACCGCGGTGAGGGCGAGACGCGGTGGTGACGGCGAGACACCGTCCGGTGCGCCCGGGAGCCGCTCACCTCCTCGGCCGTCGTCCCCGGCCGGAGCCGGCGGAGGGGAAGGGGATCCATCGAAATCTCGACGTGTCGTGCAGCCGATGGGTCCCCTTCCCTCGCCCTGCGGGCTCGCCGGGGACGACGGGGCTCATGGACGGCCGGACGCAAGCGATCATGGAGGCGGCGGAGGGACGCAGGAGCGGGTGCAAAGAGTGAAGCGAATTACCCCGGCGGCGGCTCGAGACCACCAGCGAGAACGGTCACACCAGGATTCCGGCAGGTGGAATTCGCTTCGCTCTTTCCACCCTACGACCGCAACCGCCCCGCCTCACAACATCCCGTACCACCACGTCGCCAACCCCAGCACGGCGAAGAAGCCGACGCAGTCGGTGACGGTGGTGACGAAGACGCCGGAGATCACCGCAGGGTCGCCGCCGGCCTTGTCTATGACCAGCGGGATGCCGACGCCGGCGAGACCCGCGGCGATCAGGTTGGTGACCATCGCGCCGCCGACGACGAGGCCGAGCTGCCACTCGCCGTACCAGGTCGACACCGCGGCGCCGACGATCAGCGCGAAGGCGACGCCGTTGAGGAAGCTCACCATGATCTCGCGGTTGACGAAGCGAGCGACGTTGAGGGAGCCGACCTCGCGCGTGGCGAGCGCGCGCACCGCGACCGTCATGGTCTGGGTGGCGGCATTGCCCCCCTGCCCCGCCACCACCGGCGCCAACGCCGCCAGCGCCACGATCCTGGTGATGGTGTCGGCGAAGAGGCCGATGACGCTCGCCGCCAGGAAGGCCGTGCCGAGATTGACCAGGAGCCACAGGAAGCGGTTGCGGGCGGTGTACCAGACGGTGTCGGAGATCTCTTCGTCGCCGACGCCGGCGAGCGCACGCAGGTCCTCTTCCGCCTCTTCCATGACGACGTCGACGACGTCGTCGGCGGTGACCACGCCGACCAGCCGATCGTTCTCGTCGAGGACCGGCATCGAAATCAGGTCGTAGCGTTCGAACAGGCGCGCGACCTCCTCGCGGTCCTCGTCGACGCGGGCGGTGACGCGCACCTCGTCGACGATGTCGCCGATCGGGATCAGCCGCTTGGAGCGCAGGATCTTGTCGAGCGCCACCGTGCCGACCAGCTTGAAGCTCGGATCGACGACGTGGATCTCGTAGAAGTCGTCCGGCAGGTCCTCGGTCTCGCGGCAATAGTCGATCACCTGCCCCACCGTCCAGAACGGCGGCACGGCGATGAACTCCGTCTGCATCAGACGGCCGGCCGATTCCTCCGGGTAGTCGAGCGAGCGCTCGAGCGCCAGACGCTCGGCGATCGGGAAGGTCTCGAGGATCGCGTCCTGCTTGGCCTCGTCGAGGTCCTCCAGGATGTAGATGGCGTCGTCGGAATCGAGGTCCTTGACGCCCTCGACGACGGTCTCGTGCGGCAGGTCGTCGATGAGCTGGACGCGCACCGTCTCGTCGACGTCGACGAGAACCGAGAATTCGAAATCCTCGCCGAGCAGGCGGACGAGCACCGGGCGCTCGTCGGCGTCGAGCGCCTCGATCAGGTCGGCGACATCGGAATCGTGCAGATCCTCGGCGAGCGCCCTCAGCCGCTCGACGTCCTCCCGCTCGAGCGCTTCGGAGACCGCCGCACGGAATTCGCGCGTCAGATCGCCGTCCTCGTCGCGCACCGGCGGCAGCGCCGGGGGCGGCGGCGGCGGCGGCGGAGCATCGCCGTCCGTCGCCGTGAGCACGGCGATCGGCACCTCCGGCTCGACGCCGGGCGGGGCGATGTCTCTTTCGGTCACGGTGATCTCCCGCCGGGGTCTTTCGCGTCGAAGTCGGGCCGAGATCCGGAGCGGCTTTCGATCCGATCGCGTCGGCTCGAAACCCACTCCGCTTCACTCATGGAGCAAGTTCTTTTCGATCGGGTCGTTTCGACCGGATCGGAACATGCTCTAGCTTCCGCACGGCGAGGAGGCCAGCGGAAAACGACACCTCGCAAGCCTCTGCGGCGAGGATGTGACGCGATGCTCCGATCGGCTCGGCACTCACATGTCGAATTGCGACGTTTCCGGCCACGGATCCGCCACCATGATCACCGAGACTGTGTCTTCGTTAACTCGCCGTTGAGAAAAACGGCCCTAGTTTGGTTAACGACATCTTGCGCCGCCGAGCGGGAATGCGACATTCGTCCGCCTTCGTGGGGGGGACGGGTTTCGCCGTGAGCCGAACGGCGGAGTTCGAGGTTTCACCCGGCGCGGACGTACCGTTCGCGGGGGCGGTATCACGGAAGGCGGGAGCGACGTCTCCTTCGCCCGGTGGAGTTCGACATGCGCCGTTCGTCCCTGCGTCGTTTCACCGTCCTCGGTGCCGGTGCCCTCGTGTTCGCCGTCGCGACGGCCGCCGCGGAGGCTCAGCAGGCGCCGATGCAGCTCGGCGCTCCCGCGCCGAAGCCGGCGGTCGTTCCCCAGGCGCGCCCCGCCGCCGCGTCGTCGGCCGCCGCGGACGTCACCGGCACGGTGAAGAAGCCCCCGGCCAAGCCCGCCACCGCCGCTGCGGCCACCCCGGCCACGGCGAAGACCGCCGGGGCCGCCAAGCCCGCGGCCAAGAAGCTCCCCGCCGCCAAGCCGGCCACGCCCAAGGCCGCGAAGGCGCCGACGCCCAAGCCGGCGAAGCCCGATGCCGCGGCGGCGCGCGCCGCCGCGCTCGCCCGGATGACCGGACAGGTGAAGCCGCCGGAACACCATCACGTTTTCCAGACGGTGGCGCCGACCACCTGCCCCGGCAACCCGGACGCCATCGGCGTGTCGCGGGTCATGAAGGTCGACACCGAAGGCGGCTTCTACGTCGGCCAGACCTATCACACCCGCCTGCCGCTCGAGCCGAAGGAAGTCGTCCTCACCTTCGACGACGGCCCGATGCAGGGCCGCACCGAGCGCGTCCTCGCCGCCCTCGACAAGGAATGCACAAAGGCGTCGTTCTTCATCGTCGGCCAGATGGCCAAGGCCTATCCCGAGACGCTGCGCAAGACCGCGGCGGCCGGCCACACCATCGCCTACCACACCATGACGCACCCGCTGAACATGGTGAAATGGCCGCTCGACAAGGCTCAGGCCAACGTCCGAGACGGCTGGCAGACGGTCGACCAGATCGTCTACGGCAAGGCCGGCGACAAGCCGGCGACGCCGTTCTTCCGCTATCCGGGTCTGTTCAACTCGCGCGCGATGAACGAGTGGTTCAACGGCCTCGACATGGGCGTCTACGCCATCGACGCCGCCGGCAACGACTGGCTCAAGGGCTATCTCTCGATCGCCGACGGCCCGAACGTGATGAACCGGGCGCTGGCCGAGATCGAAGCCCGCCAGGGCGGCATTCTGCTGCTCCACGACATCAAGGATTCGTCGTCGTCGATCGTCGGCCCGCTGCTCAAGGAGTTGAAGAAGCGCGGCTACAGAATCGTCCACATCGTGCCGAAGAACGCCCCGCCGAAGCTCGCCTCCGGCCCGATCGCCGGCGTGATGCCGACCATCGCCGAGACGACGGTGCCGGTCGGCGAGCGCTCGATCGACAATTTCGACGCCGCCAAGCGCCTCGCCCAGGAAGGTGCCGGCCGCACCGGCAAGACCTCGGCCGCCGCCCTGCCCGCCTACGATGCGACCGCCGCCGGAGCCCGCGCCGCCGTCGGCCCCGCGCCGGCGCCGCGCGCCGCGGCCCCTGCTGCGGCACCCGCCCCGGCTCAGGCTCCGGACCGCGTGGTCGCCGACGAACCGACGACCACCGGCAGCGTGCCCGCGGTGGCGCGCCACAAACCCGAGGACGGCTGGTTCTCTTCCACCGCCGCCTCGTTCCGCGGGGTCGCCTCGGTCGTCGGCCTGTGGTGAAGGCGCGCCGCCCTACCATGCCTTCCGACGCCGCCGAGTATCCTTCGGCGGCGTCTTCGTTTCGAGCCTCGTCGGGTGACGCCATGCGCCGCTTCCTCGCCGCTCTCCCCGTCGTCCTCGCTCTCGTGCAGCCGGCACGGGCCGAGACCTGCCCGCAATCCGGCGCGCTCGGGACGTCGCGGGTGATGGAGGTGACGATCCCCGAGGAGGGCCTCTTCGTCGGCACCAAGAGCTATCGCGAGACGCTGCCGCTGGCGCCGAAGGAGGTGGTGCTCACCTTCGACGACGGCCCCGCCGGCGCGACCACCGACCGGGTGCTCGCGGCGCTCGAAGCGCACTGCGTGAAGGCGACCTTCTTCGTCGTCGGGCAGATGGCGCAGGCGCGCCCCGACCAGCTGCGCCGCATCGCCGCGAGCGGGCACACCGTCGCCCACCATTCGATGACCCACGTCATCATGAACACGGTGCCGCACGAGCGCGGCCGTGCCGACATAGAGCGCGGCTGGCGCACGGTCGACCGCATTCTCACCGGTCACGACGGCCCGCGGCCGGCGACACCGTTCTTCCGCTTCCCCGGCTTCGCGCCGACCGAGGCGTTGTCGTCCTGGCTCGTCGAGAGCCACGTCGGCGTCTTCGGCGCCGATTTCTGGGGATCGGATTGGACGAAGATCACCTCCGACGCACTGCTCGCCCAGGTGCTGCATCGTCTGGAGGAGCGCCAAGGCGGCATTCTGCTCCTGCACGACATCCACGCCCACACGGCGGCGATGGTGCCGCGACTCCTCGCCGAGTTGAAGGCGCGCGGTTACCGCATCGTCCACATCGTCCCGGCGAAGGGATGAAGCGATCAACCGAACACATCGTTCGGAAGTGGGTGGTCATCAGGCGAGCATCCCACCAACAGGCGCTTCAGTCCGCCGTTTGCAATCCCGCCACCGGTATCTCGTGTCCCCGATACGGATCAGGTATTCGTATAATATCCGAGCCCCGTACGTCGTCACTCAACATTTCACATTACGTCGACTTGAATATCCCGATCAAATCGACACCTGCCTTCGCAAGAACCATGGCGACAAAAATCAGAATAATCGTATAAAATAGATTGGCCGCCATATTCTTCAAAACGTCGTTCCAGAACTTACCCCGCAAGGCCTCTTTTAATATTCCCGGGGTCGCCGCCTCAATCACCGTTTCAGCATATACCGCAAGAGCCTGCTTGGCACCACTTCTCACCCCATTCAGGCGTGTCGCGGTCCATGTTCTCGTATATTCCTCGATCTCCTCGGAGTTCGGCCGACGCCCCTTGCGCACTCGAAATTCAGTAACCCATTCTCGCTTCGATAATTTATACAATCCGTAAGCGAGCAATCCGTCGATATTCGATTCCGCCTCTCTGTCGTGCCCGACGAGCGTTTCGAACATTTTGTTGTATATCGCGCCACCACTATCGCCAAAGTTGAAATCAGCCTGCTCTTCCTCGGCCATCGGACATCAGCCTTTCTTTCGGCTTTCGGTTATCGACGCGGCCAGTGATTTCCCGGCTTTCTGAACCGCTTCGGCGAACACGTCGCTGTCCATCATGCGGCTCTTGCCCCCGGTCGGCAGCGCCACTTCCTTGAAGACGCCGCCCGCCACCTCCCGAGCAAAACTGCCAACGCTGAAGTTCTTACCACTCTTGGTGGAGTTCGTCATCCTCGCCCGCTCCATTTGCCAGAATCGCCTTCCGAAGCTGGCTCGGCGCGATCTTCGACAAGTTCATCATCTCCTCGTGGGGAACGCAATCGATCGGACCATGGATACGAACATCAGGTTCGTCAGTCCGCGTCGATGAACATACCCGACGAAAAAGCCCCGGTCCGTTTCCGGAACCGGGGCTTTTCGATCTCTTCCGATGGTGCGGCCGATTGGACTCGAACCAACACGGGTCTCCCCACTAGCACCTCAAGCTAGCGCGTCTACCAATTCCGCCACGGCCGCGACCGGAAGGAGATCCGACGACGTCGCCGTCGGACCGGCGCTCATGTAACCCATCGGATTCATGGGATCAAGCACCGAAAGCGGAAAAGCTGTGATGAATTTCGCCGGCTCGCCTCCCCGGCTTCTCGCCGGTCGATGCGGCGTCGCGGAAAGCCGCCGCGAACCGCCCGGCGGCAGTCTTCACAGCGAGCGGACGTTGTCGCGCGGGCGGAAGCCGGGGGCGCGCAGCAGCACCTCGGTGATGGTGATGCCGATGCGGTCGCCGCGCAGCACCACCTGCCCCGTGGCCACCGGAACGTCGTTGGCGAGGATCTGGACGTCGTCGGATTCGCGGGCGTCGAGCTCGATCACCGCACCGCGACCCATGCGCAGCAGCTGGTGGATCGGGATGTGAGTCGTCCCGAGCACCACCGAGATGTCCACGCCGATGTTGTCGAACGGTGTCATGTGCTACTGACCTCGCCGTGCCGGGAGCCGCGCTTCGCGTCGCCCGACCTTGCCAGCACGATGGTTGACGAATGGTAAACGACGCGTCCCGAACCGGCGCAGATCCCGACTTCTCGCGCTCCACCCGCGACGACCTCGCGGAAAACACGCTCTTTCCGGCGCGTGAGGGCTCGGCCCCGGTCGAATGGCTGGTCGAGGACGGCCTCCTCCCCTACCCCGAAGCGGTCGCCGAGATGGAGGACCGGGTGGGGAGAATCGCGCGCGGCGAGGCGGCCGAGCGGGTCTGGCTGGTCGAGCACCCGCCGCTCTACACCGCCGGCACCTCGGCGCAGGCGGCCGACCTGCTCGAGCCGGAGCGATTCCCCGTCTTCCCGACCGGTCGCGGCGGTGAATACACCTACCACGGCCCCGGTCAGCGGGTGGCCTATGTCATGCTCGACCTCACCCGCCGCCGCCAGGACGTCCGCGCCTTCGTCGCGGCGCTGGAGCAATGGGTGATCGCGACGCTGTGGGCCCATCACGTCCGCGGCGAGCGGCGCGAGGACCGAGTCGGCGTGTGGGTGCGCCGTCCGGAGAAGCCTCAAATTGCGCCGGGCGTGCCGGCCGAGGACAAGATCGCCGCCATCGGCATCCGGGTGCGCCGCTGGGTGACCTTCCACGGCCTCGCCCTCAACGTCGAGCCCGACCTCTCCCACTTCGGCGGCATCGTGCCCTGCGGCATCCATGGCCACGGCGTCACCTCGCTCGTCGACCTCGGCCTGCCGGTGACGATGAGCGATGTCGACGTGGTGATGAAGCGGGAGTTCGAGGCGATCTTCGGCCCGACGGTGGCGGTGTTCGCCCGCTGAGGCGGTTCGTCGTGTCGCCTCAGACGCTCGGGCGGATCTGGAAGCCGGGAAGCGGCGCCTCGCTCTCCTCGTGGCGCTCCAGCACCTCGACGCGGGCGTGATCGGGGCCGCGCCGACAGCGCGAAATCATGTCGTCGACCACCGCGGCCGGCCCGGCGAAAAGCGCCTCGACCGATCCGTCGCGCCGATTGCGCACCCAGCCCGACAGGCCGAGCGATCGTGCGGTCCGCTCGATCCAGGCGCGGAAACCCACGCCCTGGACACGGCCGGAGAGCACCACCCTGTAGACGACCACCGCAAGAACTCCCCCCGGACACCTTGCCGGTCGGTCATTGATAATCGGGGAGCGCCGCTTCGCGATACACGTGGAAACCCGGAGGCGTGCCCGATTTCGAAGCATCGCACGCGCGCCCGATCGAGCCGGGAGCCGCCGAAACGGCGACGGGCGCCCGAAGGCGCCCGTCGCTCGACCGGGACCGAGGATCGAGATCGATCACTCGAATTCGATGATCACCGCGTCGACGGCGAGGCTGTCGCCCGGCTCGGCCTTGATCGCCTTGACCTTGGCGTCGCGTTCGGCGCGCAGCACGTTCTGCATCTTCATCGCCTCGACCACCGCCAGGGTGGCGCCGGCCTTGATCTCCTCGCCCTCGGCGACGTCGATCGAGATGACCAGGCCCGGCATCGGGCAGAGCAGGTACTTGGAGGTGTCCGGCGGCGCCTTGAACGGCATCAGCGCGTCGAGCGCCGCGGTGCGCGGGGTGAAGACCTTGGCGATCGAGGTGGCGCCGCGATAGCGCAGCTCCCAGCCGCCGACGATCGGGCGCACCTGAACGGTGATCGCGGAGGTGCCGATCTCGCCGGCCCACAGCAGATCGCCCGGCTGGAAGCGGGTCGAGACCGTCGCCGGCTCGACATCGCCCTCGAACAGCACCTCGAACTCGAGCGGCATGCCGACGAAGCCCGAGGGCACGGTGACCGGCACGTATTCGCCGTCGACCTTGACCACCCATTCCTCGCGCAGGATGCCGCTGTGCGGCCTGAGGCGGCCCGGCAGGTCGTCGAGGCGGTCCTTGCGCAGCATCTCCATCGACAGCGCGACGGAGGCGAGCAGCTTGCGATCCTCGGCGTGCGGCACGTTGCCGGTGAAGCCGTCCGGATACTCCTCCTTGATGAAGCCGGTGGAGAGCTTGCCGCTCTTCCAGCGCTCGTGGCCCATCAGCGAGGTCAGGAAGGGGATGTTGTGCTGGATGCCGTCGATGACGAAGGCGTCGAGCGCGTCGGCCTGGGCCTCGATCGCCTCGAGGCGGGTGGGCGCATGGGTGACGAGCTTGGCGATCATCGGGTCGTAGTACATCGAGATCTCGCCGCCCTCGACGACGCCGGTGTCGTTGCGCACCGTGATGTCGCCGTCGGTGCCCTCCTCCGGCGGCCGGTAGCGGGTGAGGCGACCGATCGAGGGAAGGAAGTTGCGGAACGGATCTTCGGCGTAGATGCGGCTCTCGACCGCCCAGCCGGAGAGCTTCACGTCGGCCTGGGACATGGCGAGCTTCTCGCCGTAGGCGACGCGGATCATCTGCTCGACGAGATCGACGCCGGTGATCAGCTCGGTGACCGGATGCTCGACCTGGAGACGGGTGTTCATCTCCAGGAAGTAGAAGTTCTTGTTCTGGTCGGCGACGAACTCGACGGTGCCGGCCGAGTCGTAGTCGACGGCCTTGGCCAGCGCCACGGCCTGCTCGCCCATCTTCTTCCGCGTCGCCTCGTCGAGCAGCGGCGACGGCGCCTCTTCGATGACCTTCTGGTTACGGCGCTGGATCGAGCACTCGCGCTCGCCGAGATAGATGACGTTGCCGTGCTTGTCGCCCAGCACCTGGATCTCGATGTGGCGCGGGTCGACGATGAACTTCTCGACGAAGACACGGTCGTCGCCGAAGGAGGCGGCCGCCTCGTTCTTGGAGAGGGTGAAGCCCTCGCGGCACTCGGCGTCGTTCCAGGCGATGCGCATGCCCTTGCCGCCGCCGCCGGCCGAGGCCTTGATCATGACCGGATAGCCGATCTCGTTGGCGATCTCGACGGCGTGCTCGGCGTCCTCGATCACCCCGAGGAAGCCCGGGACGGTCGAGACCCTGGCGGCGTTGGCGAACTTCTTGGACTCGATCTTGTCGCCCATCGCCTCGATGGCGCGCGGGTTCGGCCCGATGAAGACGATGCCGTTGTCCTTCAGCGCCTGACAGAAGGAGGCGCGCTCGGAGAGGAAGCCGTAGCCGGGGTGCACCGCCTCGGCGCCGGTCGCCTTGCAGGCCTCGATGATCTTGTCGGCGAGCAGGTAGGACTGGGCGGCCTGGGGCGGGCCGATGTGGACGGCCTCGTCGGCCATCTCGACATGCACCGCGTCACGGTCGGCGTCGGAATAGACCGCCACCGTCGCGATACCCATCTTGCGGGCGGTCTTGATGACGCGGCAGGCGATCTCGCCACGGTTGGCGATGAGGATCTTCTTGAACATGGATTGGCCACCGATCCCGGACAGACGAATTCGACGGCGTGGTTCTTAGGCGGTTCCGCGAGGGACCGCAACCAAGTCTAAAGGCGATCCGAGAAACGGACCCCGTCCGAAGAGCCGGAGCCGGTCGATTCGAAGCTCCGCCTCGCCTCCCGGTGGCTCAGCGGCACAGTTTCATCCGGCGCGTCAGCACGATCCGGGCGCGGTCGTCGCGTTCGCGCACCGTCATCGGCACCCGGCTCTCCATGGTGATGGTGCAGCCATCGTTGCCGAAGCGTTTCACCGCCCGCGGGTCGGTGAAACAGAAGCCGTGGCGTTTCAGGATGAGGTTCTCGGCGTACCAGAGGCGAGAGCAGCTCATGGCCGAATAGTCCTCGGCCCCGGCCGGGACGACGGCCACGACCATGGCCGCGGCGGCGAGCGTGGTGCGAATCGACATCGGCTGGCCCTCCTCGACCTCCCAGCATGGTCGCGATGAGGGCGAGGAAATGGCGATCGGGGCTCTCTCGACGCACCGCGTCCCCCGCCGGAGCGGGGGCCGCCATGGACAGTGCGATCATCGGCCCGCCGAGCGTTCGCCGACGGGCGGTGACCGCGGTCACTTGGCCGGCGTGGTGATCGCCGGAGGCTTGATCTGAACGTCGATCTTCTCGGCGTGACCGACGCCGCCACCGATGAAGAACCAACCCAGCCCCACGACGATCAGGGCGCCGATGAGAACACCGAGGATACCGGAAGCGCCACCAGAGTTTTCGGACATGGTACGATCTCCTTTTCGACGAATGTCGTGAGAAGAACGCCGCCGATCGAAAAGAGTTCCCGTCACCACGAAAATGCGAAGACCGCGGCCCTTGCGAGCCGCGGTCCGAAGGTCCACCGGACGAAGAAGCCTCACAACGGAATGTTGTCGTGCTTCTTCCAGGGGTTCTCGAGGTGCTTGTTGCGCAAGAGGCGGAGCGCCCGGGCGATGCGCGAACGGGTGGCGTGCGGCTTGATCACGTCGTCGATGTAGCCGCGCTCTGCCGCCACGAACGGGTTGGCGAAGCGGCGCTGATACTCGGCGGTGCGCGCCGCGATCTTCTCCGGGTCGCCCAGTTCGGAGCGGTAGAGGATCTCGACCGCGCCCTTGGCGCCCATCACCGCGATCTCGGCGGTCGGCCAAGCGTAGTTGAAGTCGCCGCGCAGGTGCTTGGACGACATGACGTCATAGGCGCCGCCGTAGGCCTTGCGGGTGATGACGGTGATCTTCGGCACGGTCGCTTCGGCATAGGCGAAGAGCAGCTTGGCGCCGTGCTTGATCAGGCCGCCGTATTCCTGCGCGGTGCCGGGCAGGAAGCCGGGCACGTCGACGTAGGTGACGATCGGGATGTTGAAGCAGTCGCAGAAACGGACGAACCGCGCCGCCTTCTTGGAGGCGTCGATGTCGAGCACGCCGGCCAGCACCATCGGCTGGTTGGCGACGATGCCGACGGTGCGGCCCTCGATGCGGGCGAAACCGACGACGATGTTCTTGGCGTGGTTCTGCTGGATCTCGAAGAAGTCGCCCTCGTCGACCGTCTTCAGGATCAGCTCCTTCATGTCGTAGGGCTTGTTCGGGTTCTCCGGGATCAGGCTGTCGAGCGACAGCTCGACCCGGTTCGCGTCGTCGGAGGTCGCGAGTTCCGGCAGGTCCGCCTTGTTGTTCACCGGCAGGAAGTCGATCAGCCGGCGCATCTGGAGGAGCGCCTCGACGTCGTTCTCGAACGAGCCGTCGGAGACCGAAGACTTGGTGGTGTGGATCGAGGCGCCGCCGAGTTCCTCGGAGGTGACGATCTCGTTGGTCACCGTCTTCACCACGTCCGGGCCGGTCACGAACATGTAGCTCGTGTCGCGCACCATGAAGATGAAGTCGGTCATGGCGGGCGAGTAGACGTCGCCGCCGGCGCAGGGGCCCATGATCACCGAGATCTGCGGGATGACGCCGGAGGCCAGCACGTTGCGCTGAAACACCTCGCCGTAGCCGCCGAGGGCCGCGACGCCTTCCTGGATGCGGGCGCCGCCGGCGTCGAACAGGCCGATGATCGGCGCGCGATTGCGCAGCGCCATCTCCTGCAGCTTGACGATCTTCGCCGCGTGGGTCTCGGACAGCGAGCCGCCGAACACGGTGAAGTCCTTGGCGAAGACGTAGACGGTGCGGCCGTTGATGGTGCCGGAGCCGATGATGACGCCGTCACCGGGGAACTTGGTGTCCCCCATGCCGAAGTCGGAGCAGCGATGCTCGACGTAGATGTCGATCTCCTCGAAGGAGTGCTCGTCGAGGAACACGTCGATGCGCTCGCGGGCGGTGAGCTTGCCACGCTTGTGCTGAGCGTCGATGCGCTTCTCGCCACCACCGCGCCAGGCTTCCTTGCGACGGCGTTCGAGTTCCGCGAGAATTTCCTTCATGGGACCGGCCCCGTTCTTTCGTGAGATCGGGGGCGGTGATTATCACGCCCCGCCCCCCCGGCATAGTGCCCCTAACGTCGGATCCCCATCGGCGGCCTCACGCGAAGTCGCCGGCTCGTCGACCGGCGACGATCCGTCCTCGGGCGAGAACTCGTCGGTCGTCTCGGCCGTGTTCGCCCCATCCTCTCAGGAGTCGGGGCCTCCGGCAAACCCGGCTCGGCTCAGGCCCGCAGGTCGGCTCTCCGCAGAGGCAAGACTTCGTGGAACTTGCCGCTCGCGGTGAATTCGAGCGGGGACCGGCTTTCTCGCACCGAGACGTGCTCCAGGCCGTGATCGCGAAACACGCGTTTCACCGACTCGACGACCTCTCGCAAGGCATCCCCGACCGCCATCCCGGCCGCCGGTTCCATCCGCACTTCGAAATCACCGTCGCCGATCTGGACCAATTGAACGCGCCGGGCGCGCTCGTGCTCGAGATCGAAAACGAGCGGCGACAACGTCACCTCGCCGACACGGACGAGCGTCGCTTCGCGCCCCTCCACCCGAAAACTGCGGAACGGCGACCCACAGGGGCACGGGTCCGTGTGGAAGCGAACACGGTCGCCGAGGTCATATCGGATGAAGGGTTGAACGTCGTTGGCGAGCACCGTCAGCAACACGGTGTCCGACTGCGTGCCGTCGGGAACGGGCCGCATCGCTTCGTCGACCGCTTCCAGGACGACCCAGTCTTCATTCAGGTGCTTCCGTCCGCAACTGCATTCGAACGACAGCGCCAGGCACTCGGTGCAGCCATAGGGGTCCTGAATGCCGTATCGCAACGAGGGGAAGGCCCGTCGAGCACGCGCGCGCAGATGGTCCGTGAGCGTCTCGCCTCCTGTCGAGAAGAGCGCCGGCTCGATCCGGAGCCGCCCGACCTCCTTCTCCTTGACGAGGATGGCCAGCATGCTCGGGTAGGTCACGATCCAGGCGGCCTTCCGGATCGCGTTCAGTCTTTCGACGAGCCGATCGATCGGCTGATCGGCCTCGACGAAGGTCACGCCGAAGCTGCTCGCCAATCTCGGATTCAGCCTCCGCATCAGCTTGTTGAACCCACTCCCGGCGAAATGGCCGTTCCCGCCGGTGATCGTCACCCTCGCGCCGAGTTTGCGGATATCCCGGACGAGCTTCCACCGGTGTCGATCGAAGCGTGCCATCTGGATCCCATAGGCATACTCGACGAACGACGAGGGCAGCACGATCACCGCCGGCTCGCCCGATGTCCCGGAGGTCTGGAAAACGGCGACATCGTCGATCGGCACGCCGATCTTGCCGATGTCCCGGAGATGCTCGCGGGCCCTTTCGAGGGGAAGGGTACGGATCGTGAGCCAATCGTCGAAATCCCGCATGAGATCGGGTTTGCGGGTCACCGGCAAATCACGCAGTTCGACTTCGCCCGATGGCGGTAAACCGGCGTAGAGCCTGTGGAACAGCGGGGAGTCGCGTCGCGCCTTTTCCACGAGACGCCGCAGGTTGCGGAGTTGCTTCGCCTCGACACGTTTCCGTCCGCCCCAGGCGGTCCAGAGGCCGCCGGCGAAGTATCCCAGTGCGCTGAGAAGACTGAAACGCATATCCGTCGGCGATATCCGTTCTTCGTGTCCGTCGTGGAAAACTCCGTCGACCGGAGACTACACCAAGTCGCTCCGTTTCGATCGACCCGTGTCAAACCGCGTAGGCGCGCCGGTTCACGGCCATGTAACGTTACGCCGAAGCGGGCATGAATGCAGCGACACCGAACGTCGCTTCGTCGGCCGAGCCGACATCATCTGAAGGGCGTTCATGAACACACCGCCCGGGCTTCCGCCACGGGCAGGCAGGCGTCTCGGCAGCCGGCCGACCGCCCGCTCACACGCCCATGAAGGCGGCGGCGGCGTCGAACTCGATGCGGCGAAAGCCGAGCCGCATCTCGGCTTCCGGATCGCGACCCCACAGCTCGGCGTTCCAATTCTCGTCGAGATGGGCGAGCGCCCAGGCCGTGTCGCGGTCGAGGCGCCCCTCGGCGAGGGCCAGCGCCACGACGAACGAGCCGGTCAGCGTCGTCGCGGTGTGGAAGCCGGCGAGCCGCCACGAGTCCCAGGTGGTCAGCACGCCGCGCAGGGTCGCCAGCGCCTCGCCGTCCTGGCCGACATGGACGATGCCTTCGGCCACGAGCAGGCGGGCGCCGTAGGTGTCCTCGACCCAGTCGAGCAGCGGGTCCCAGCCGGCGGTCTGACGCTCCACCAGCCGCTCCGGCGCGTCGGCGCGATAGCACACGAGGTCGGTCGCGGCATATTTCGCCGCGTCGTCGGCGACCTCGTCGAAGCGTTGCGTCACCCCGTCGATCACCGAATTGGCGAGCCGGGTGAGCGGCATGGTGCCGGGATCGACATGGGTGTCCTGCGCCCGCCATTCCGCCGCGATCGCCTCGGCGAGATCGGCGCGCGGCAGCACCAGTTCGCGCTTGCCCGGCGTCTTCACCGGCCGACCGTCGAGCAGCACGCGCGACCCGCCGCCGGCGACCGGCTCGATCGCGACCTCCTTCCAGAAGCGCTTCGGCAGATCCTTGCGCATCGCGGCGCGCGTCCGCGAAATCGGATCTGGATCGAAATCAGGCTGCTCGACCGGGGTGGAGGGGTCGTACCAGAGGAGATCACGCATCGGTCGTCACCAGTCGAAGAGATCGTCGAGAGTGGGCATCAGCCGGTCCCAATGGGGAAGGACGGCGGCCGCCCCGGCCCGCGTCAGCGCGGCCTCCGCATGATAGCCCCAGGAGACGCCGATCGCCGCGATCCCCGCGGCTCCGGCCATCTCGACGTCATAGGTGGTGTCGCCGACGATCACGGCCCTGTCCGGCGTCACCCCGGTTTCGGCGAGCGCGACGTGGATCATCCCCGGATGCGGCTTCGACGGGTTGCCGTCCGCCGTCTGGAGGGTGGCGAAACGGCCGTGGAGCCCGTGCAGATCGAGGATCGCCCGAACGCCGCGCATCGACTTGCCCGTCGCCAGGCCGAGAATCACGTCGTCGCGAGCGGAGAGCGCATCGAGCGCCTCGCGGGCGCCGGGATAGAGCGGCTCCTGGTGATCGGACGAAGTCCTGAGGTCGAAGAAGGCGTCCTTGTAGGCGGCGGAGAGATCGCGCGCGTCGTCGTCGATCTCCGGCCTGCCGAGGAGCCGCGCCATCGCCACGTCGAGCGACAGGCCGACGACGCCGAGCGTGTCGGCGCGCGAGGGGACCGGCCGGCCGCGCGCCGCGAAAGCGCGGCCCATGGCGGCGGTGATCATGTGTTGGCTGTCGATCAGCGTGCCGTCGACGTCGAAGAGCACGAGGTACAAGGCATGTCCCCTGGTGGAGCGAGGCGGCTCGATAGCACGGATCGCCGTCGGGGTCAGCCGAAACGACGCGGCCGACCGGCGAGGCGAGGCCGGGGCGCGGATGACGGCGGCGGCGATCGTCGTATGATGCGGGCAGGATCCCGCTGCCCTTCGACCGGAGGCCCGCAACCATCACCGCGCTCGCCCCGTCCGCCCCGACGCGCCTGCGACCGCTCCGCCTGCTCGCCGCGCTCGATCCGCGGCGGCGGGTGGCGGCGGCGATCGGCTGGTCGATCGGCGCGGTGTCGCTGGTGGTCGCGGCGGTGGTGGGCGCCTGGACCATGGGCGAGGCGCGGCGTGCGATCGAGGGCGAGATCGGCCTCGTCTACGCCGCCCATGCGCAGCGGCTGGTCGAGACCATCGACGCCAATCTCGCCGGCCGGCGGCAATGGGTGGCGGCTTCGGCGACGCTGATGGGCGCGCGCATCGGCGCCCTGCCGCAGGCCGACGTCGGGCAGGTGCTGACCGACCTGAAGAGCGCGCTGAAGGAGATCGAGTGGGCCGGCGTCGTCGACACCCAGGGCGTGGTGATCGCCGCCACCGGCGACGTGCTCGCCAACCGCTCGGTGGCGTCGCGGCCGTGGTTCACCTCCGGCTTCCTCGGCCCCTACGTCGGCGACGTCCACCGCGAGGTGATGCTCGGCCGCGATCCGTCGGGGGCGCGCGGCGGCGAACCGCTGCGTTTCGTCGACATGTCGGCGCCGATCCGCGACGCCACCGGCGACGTGCTCGGGGTGCTCGGCGCCTCGCTCGGGCGGTCGTGGATCGAGGGTCTCAGGGCGGCGACGCTCGACGGGCTGCGCAAGACGCGCAGGGGCATCGAGGTGCTGGTGGCGGGTCGCGACGGCACCGTGCTGCTCGGCTCCGACCGCGTGCCGGCGGGGACGCTGATCGACCTCGCGAAGTTCCACGGCGAGGACGGTTGGCGGGTCGAGGACGGGCGGCTCACCGGTGTCGCCCGGTCGCGCGGCTTCGCCGATTTCGGCGGGCTCGGCTGGTGGGTGCTGGTGCGCGAGCCGACGGCCATCGCCTTCGCCCCGGCGGGGCGGACGGCGGCCGGCATCTTCGCGGCGATCGCCGGCGGCGGCGTCTTCGCGGCGCTGATCGGCGCCCTGGTGGCGGCACGGCTGATGCGGCGGCTGAAGTCGGTCGCCGAGGCCGCCGATGATCTGCGGCTCGGCCGCGCCGCGGCCTTCCCGGCGCTCACCGGCGAGGACGAGGCGGCGCGCATCTCGCGCTCGCTCGGGGCGCTGATCGCCACGCTGCAGACCGCCAACACCGAACTCACCAGCCTCAACGCCGAACTCGATCAGCGGGTGGCGGCGCGGGCCCGAGAGATCGAGCGGATGGAGCAGGAGAACCGTTTCGCCGCGGTGGTGCGCGAGCGGCTCAGGATCGCCCGCGACCTGCACGACACGCTCGCCCATTCGCTCCTCGCCCTCCTCACCCAGATCCGCCTCGCCCGCCGCCTCGTCGGCGATCCGGCGCGGGTCGACGGCGAACTCGCCGCGGCCGAAGAAGTGGCGCGCGAGGGGATGAACCAGGCCCGCGACGCGGTGATGCAACTGCGCTATTCGCCGGTGCGCGACGACGGTCTCTCCGAAGCGTTGCGGCGGATGGTCAAACGGCTGCGCGACCGCATCGACATCGAGGTCACCGTCTCGGTCGACGATCGCGCCGCCTCGCTCGCCGACCGCACCACCGAAGCGGTGTTCCGCATCGTCGAGGAGGCGGTACGCAACGTCGAGAAGCACGCGGAAGCCCGTCACATCGCCATCACCGCGCGGGTGGTCGGCCGCGACGACGGCGACCATCTGGTGGCCGAGGTCGTCGACGACGGCGTCGGTTTCGACCCGCAGGAGACCCGCGACGGCCACTTCGGCCTCGTCGGCGTGCGCGAACAGGCCGATCTCGCCGGTGCGACGCTGGAGATCGAATCCCGGCCGGGCGAAGGCACCCGTGTCGGCTTCGACGTGTTGCTCTGAGTTCGGTCCTGCGAGATCTCGACGAGGTACGGCGCGGGCGTGCCGGAGGTGCTTCACCCCGCCCCTTCTCTTTCGTCGACCCTTCGCGTCACCGGATCGGGCCGGTTTCGGCGCCGCGCATGATCCTTCGGGACGCGCCTGCGGCGCTCCTCGGGATGAGGCGTCGGTGATTTCGGTGAAATCGAGGGTGCCCCATCCCGAGGAGGCGTCGGAAGGACACCGCCGCCAAGGATCGTGCACGGGAGCCGACCCGAGCCACCTCGAAATTGCGCGATGGCCCGAGCGTGAAAGGGAACTGCGAAGCGTCACCGCGCCCGACGGCGCGCGCCCGGCCGCCGCACCATCACCGGCGCCGACTTGTTCCGCGAGGTGCGGGACCTGAGGCTCGCCCTACTGCTCGGCGGGACGGCTGAGCCGTTCTGCGGTGCTCACTGCGGCCGTTGGTCGGCGCGGATGCCGTCGCGGACGGAATCGCTCGGGTGGAGGATCACCTTCTCGCCCTCGGCGAGCCCCGAGACGACGCGGGCGAAGCGCTGATTGCGTTCGCCTATGTCGATGCGTTTCAGCTTTGCGCGACCGTCGACGACGATGAACACCGCCCAGCTCTCGCCGGAGCGGAAGAGCGCGCCGATCGGCACCGTGACGACGTTCTCGCCGCGCCACACGACGATACGGGCGACGACGCGGAAGACGTGGCCGAGGCGGGCCCGTTTCTCCGGCGGTTCGACGAAGTCGAGCACCACCTTGACCCGTTGCTCCTCGATGCCCAGCGCCGAAACCTTGGTGTAGGCGGTCGGCTCGACCCGGCGCACCCTGGCGGCCAGCATCGGCTCTCCACCCCAGCTCTCGATGCGCGCCGTCTGGCCCGGCTCGACGCGGACGGCGTCGCGGGAGAGGAGATCGACGACGATCTCGAGATCGCGCGGATCGCCGATCTCGACCAGCGGGCTGCCGGCCGGCACCACCTGCTCGCTCTCGGTGATGAGCTTCAGGACACGGCCGCTGACCGGCGCACGCACGTCGATGCAGCAGGCCGACGACGCCTCGCCCCCCTGCCCCGGCTGGATCAGCTGCGCCTTGGCGCTCTCCAGCTCACGGCGGCGCACGTCGAGGGTGGCGAGCGCCGAGGCGACGGCGGACTCGGCGGTGGCGACATCGAGGCGCGCCTTCTCGAGGCTGCGCTCGGCGATGGTGTTGCGTTCGGCGAGTTCGGTGGCGCGACGCAGGTCGCCGCGGGCGAAGGCGAGCTGCGAGCGCGCCTGATCGACCTGGGCCTGGGCCAGCGACACCGCCGATTTCGCCGCCTCCACCGCGGCTTCGGCGACCCGGCGGGTGCGGGCGTCGAGGAACACCGGATCACCGGGTTCGAAGCGGGCGACGACGGTCTTCTCGGCGACGACGGAATCGCCGACGGTGAGCGGGCTCCTGAGCATCTTTCCGGCGGTCGGGGCGGAGACGGTGTAGACGTCGCGGATGCGGGTGACGCCCTCGTCCTCGACCGTCACCTCGAGGGTGGCCCTGCCGATGGTGGCGAGATCGACCAGAACCGGCCGCGGCCACAGCGCCCAGGCGAAGGCGCCGGCGACGGCGAGCGCCGCCGTGGTCCACACCAGTCGTCTCGTCCATCCGTCGGCCATGATCATTCTCGCGTCTTGAGGACTTCGATGAGGTCGAGCCGGTCGACCCGCCGCCGCACCACCAGAGCGGAAACCAGTGCGGCGAGGATCACCACTCCGCTCGCCTGGGCGTAGACCTCGGGCAGGACGACGATCGGCACCCGATAGAGCTCGCTCTCGAAGGCGCGAACCATCGCCTCGGCGATGCCGCGGCCGATCAGCCAACCGATCGGCTGGGCGGCCAGCGTCAGCAGCGCCAGTTCGGCGAGCAGAATCCCCGACACCTCGCCGCGCGACAGGCCGAGGACTCGCAGGCTCGCCATCTCGCGTCCCTGTTCGGAGAGCGAGATGCGGGCGAAATTGTAGACCACGCCGAAGGCGATGATCATCCCGAGCGACACGTAGACGGCGATCATGATGTACATGTTCTCCGCCAGCGTCTCGCGGAACTTCATCAGCGCGATACGCTGCAGAGTGACGAAGCCGGCGACCGGCGTCGTCTTGAGTTTCTCGAAGTAGGCCTCGCGTTTCGCCTCGTCGTAGGCGACGTGGACGCCGTCGATCAGCGCTCCTTCGCGCATCATGCGATTGGCGGCGGCGAGGTCCATGTAGGCGTCGAGGCCGAGATAGCCCTCGATGATCACCGTCACGGGCACTTCGACGCGACGCCGGTCGCGCTCGAGCAATTCGACCTCGACGAGATCGCCGACCTCGACGCGCAGGATGCGAGCGAGCATGTCGGAGAGCGCGATGCCCTCCTCCGGCAGGGTGACCGGTACGAAACCACGGCCGAGGACGCGGGAGAGATCGCCGCCGCGCGGCTTGCCGGAGATCGCCACCCGCCGCTCGACGGTGCCGTTGCGGATCTTCACCGGGATCGAGCGGTAGGGCTCGACGGTGAGGACGCCGGGCAGTGCGGCGACGTCGGAGAGCGCCGACCAGGAGCGCTCTCGGGCGAAGCCGATGCTCGAATCCTGGCGGTTGGCGCGGTTGAAGGTGACGTCGATCATCAGGTCGGTCGAGCCGAACACCCAAAGCGTGCCGACCAGCACCGAGACCGACAGGGCGATGCCGAAGATCGAGCCGAGGCTGCGCAGCGGCTTGTGGAAGATGTGGCGGACGACCATCACCAGGGTCTGGCGTACGGCGAGGAGCCGGTAGAGGCGATCGGCGAGGCCGTGGCGGTAGCGTGCCGGGGCCGGCGGCTGCATCGCCACCGCGGGCGGCAGCTTGACCACGGCGGCCACCGCGGTCGCCGCCCCGCCGAAGGCCGCGGTCAGCGTCACGGCGAGCGCGATGATCCAGGTGCTCACCTCCATGCGGAAGACCAGGAAGGGGAAGTGGTAGAAGTCGCCGTAGAGGCGGGCCATGCCGTTGCCGAGCCAGGTGCCGAACCCGACGCCGAGGATCGAGCCGATCACCGCGATGGCGCCGACGAACTCGAGATAGTGGGCGCCGACGGCGAGATCGGAATAGCCGAGCGCCTTGAGGAGGCCGATCTGTTCGCGCTCGAGCGCGATCAGCCGGGTGAGGGTCATGTTGACCAGGAAGGCGGCGACCAACAGGAAGATCGGCGGCAGGATCCGGCTCATCGCCTCGAGCTGCTTCATCTCGGCGTCGAGGAAGGCGTGGCTCATCTGGTCCTTGCGCCCGTAGGCGCCGAGCCCGCCGTAGCGGGTGAGCATGCCGTCGAGGCGCTGGACGACGTCGGCCTCCGAGGCGTCGCGCATCAGGGCGATGTGGACGGTCGAGAAGGCGCCGGTGAGATCCCAGGCGGCGGCGAGCGCCTTCTCCGACATCCAGACGATGCCGAAGCGGCGGTCGTCGGGCATCAGATCGCCGGGACCCATGGCGTAGACGAACTCCGGCGACAGGGCGACGCCGACGATCTCGAGCACGCGTTTGCGACCGTTGATCAGGGCGGAGAAGGTCGAGCCCGGCTCGAAGCGGTTGGCTTTGGCGAAGGGCTCGCTCACCACCACCTCGCGGTCGTCGCCGGGGGTGGGTTTGCGGCCGCGCACCATGTGCAGGAGGTCGAGGCGTTGCTCGCGCCAATCGGGCAGCGACACCATCATCGCCGACGCCGGCTCGACCATGCCCGGTAGATCGAGCAGCGCCAGCTTCGAGACGCGCGGCTCGACCGCCGCGACACCGGGAATGTGGGCGATCTCGTCGGCGAAGACGGCGGGTGCGCGGGTCAGATCGGCGAAGACGTCGGCGAAGCGGTTGCGCTCGTAGTAGGCGGTGCGGGTGTCGCGCAGCGAGGCGTGGGTGCCGACGCCGAGGATGAGGGTCGCCGCGCCCGCCGCCATCACCAGGGCGATCGCCAGCGCCTGCGGCCACAGCCGGACGAGATCGCGCAGGAGTTTGCGGTGGAGAGCACTCATGGCGTCACCAGGTGATCTCGGCCGGCGCCTTGCGCTCGGTGATGAGGTTGGCGGAGACGATGCGACCGTCGCCGAAATGGACGACCCGGTGAGCGATCTCCTGGATGGTGACGTTGTGGGTGATGACCAGGGTGGTGGCGCCGAGCTCGGCGTTGACCCTGACCAGCGCTTCGAGCACCAGGATGCCGGTCTGCGAATCGAGCGCGCCGGTCGGCTCGTCGCAGAGCAGGACCTCCGGGCGCTTGGCGATGGCGCGGGCGATGGCGACGCGCTGCTGTTCGCCGCCGGAGAGCTGGGCCGGGAAATGATCGAGCCGGTCGGCGAGACCGACGACGGCGAGCGCGTCTTCGGCCCGCATCGGATCACGGGCGATCTCGGTGACGAGTTGGACGTTCTCGCGCGCCGTCAGGCTCGGCACCAGATTGTAGAACTGGAAGACGAAGCCGACGTGATCGCGGCGATAGAGCGTCAGCTCGCGCTCGGACATGTCGGCGAGCGGGTGGTCGGTGAACCACACCTCGCCGGCGGTGGCGCGATCGAGGCCGCCGATGATGTTGAGGAAGGTCGACTTGCCCGAACCCGACGGCCCGAGCAACACGACGAATTCGCCGCGCGCCGCCTCGAAGTCGACGCCGCGCAGAGCCTGCACCTCCACCGCGCCGGTCCGATAGACCTTGGTGAGGGCTCGGGTGAGAAAGATCGGTCGGGTCATGGTCGACATTCGATCCGGGATCGGCGCCGACCTTACACCCGCATCCTCCGCTTGTCCCCCCGACGGAGCGCGGAGCCCGAGCCGGCCACGACGCACGCGCCGCCGTCACTCGACCTTCACTTCGACGGTCTCGGAGATCACCGAGCCGTCGTCGTCGTACCATTCGAACTGCAGTTTCGAGGTCTCCTCGAGCTTCAGATGAAAGGTCAGGAAGGGGTCGGCCGACACCGAGGTGTAGAAGTCGGAGGCGAAGACCTCCTTGCCGTTGGCCTTGCAGACGAATTTGTTGATGATCTTGCGCGGCAGCGCCTTGCCGGACTCGTCCTTGCGATTGCCCGATTCCATCGGGTGCTTGAGCAGGGTCTTCACCTGGAAGACCTCACCCTTCTTGACCGACGACGGCAGTCTGATGCGGGGCTTCTCGGCCATCTCGCGTGTCCTTCCGAACCGTTGGATCGGTCGCGGCGGTGACCGGGGCGTCCCCACCCGGTCGGGCCGCGCCGTGTTTCACCTCACCGCTGCGACGGCAGCGTCTGGATGTAGGAGAGGATGCCGCTCGCGGCTTCGCGCGGCAGCGCCATCAACGGCGGCATCGGTTCTCCGGGATGGCCGTTGAGGATGCCGTGCAGCGCCCGCCACGGATCCTGCGCGGCGATGCGTCCGAGCGGCGGCATGGAGCGGATCTCGCGACCGTCCGCTCCGTGACAGGGCGCACAGATGGTGTGGTAGTGCGAGGTGAAACGCTCCGCCTGTCCGCGCGACCGACGGGTGGTGCGATCGATGTACTCGTCCATGTCGAGCTGACCGCGCGACACGAAGTTGGCGAGGTCGAGCCGATCACGCGGCGACAGGAGTTTGGCGTAGCCGTGCAGCGGATCGGAGAAGCGGGCCATGATGCGCCCGGCGTCGGCCCAGGCCATGCCCTCGATGCCCTTGGTCGCCGGCTTCTGTTCGGCCGCCGCCGCGGCGCCCGCCTTGCCGCGATAGTCCCAGCCGTGACACTCCTTGCAGCGCCACGTGGTCCGCGGCTCGACGCCCTTCGGCGGGGTGCCGGAATAGGCCGGGTGGATGCCTTCGGGGACCTCGCGGCCGTTCTCCTTGTACCAGGTGTCGTAGAGCCGCCCGCCACGGACGATCGAGGCGAGGAGGTCGCGCGGCGGCAGGGCCTGGATATAGGCGAGGATGTCGACCAGCGTCGCCCGATCGAGCACCCGCAGCGCCGGCATGGTGCCGTTGGGATGGCCGTTGAGCAGGGTGTGCATCGACTGCCAGGGGTTCTCGCGCGCGACGTCGCCGAGCGGCCGGGCGTCGACCAGCGCCTGACCGTCGTTGCCGTGGCAGTTGGCGCAGATGGTCTGGAAATAGACGTTGCCGTTCGGCGCCCAGCCCTTGGCGCGCAGCGTCGTCGGCTCGATGGCGTCGTCCATGACGATCTGCCCCTTGGCGACGAAGAGGGCGAGATCGGCGATGTCGTCGGCCGCGAGGAAATCGCCATAGCGATGGGTGGCGTCGCCGAGGATCTTGGAGATCTCCCCGACATCGGTCCCGAACCGGCCGGCGATGCCGCCGACCAATCCGGTCATGCCGATGCGCGGTCCGGTGCCGTCCTTGCCGCGATAGTCCCAGCCGTGGCAGTCGATGCAGCGACCCGGTGGTCGGGTCGTGACCTCCTGCGACCGCACCGCCCGACGGAGGCTGTCGGAGCCGATCTCCTTGGCCCAGTCGTCGTAGAGGCGGCCGCCGCGGGCGATGGCCGCGGCTTCGTCGCCCGCCGCGCTGGCGGGCGCGCCCCCGATCCAGGCCGTTCCCAGTGCGGCGAGGAGCGCGCCGACGACGGCACCACGTGACAGTTTCATCTTCGTTGTTCCCGCTTCTCGCGATCCGCGCCCGGCGGCATCGAACTCGATCGCCTGCGATCCTCGAGGAATCGGCGCTCGATCGAGACCCGCTCCGCCGGCCGGATCGCCGTGGTCCGCGCCTCATACTGGGCTGATGAATTTCGGACTCGTCCGAAATTCATCAGCCTTACGGCCTGACCGGCCGACGCCCGTTCGGGCTTGCCTTCGCCCATGAAGTTCTGAACAGGTCAGAACTTCATGGGCTCGGTATCAGTCGCCCTCGTAGCCCTGCGGCAGTTCGTGGACGATACCCTTGTGGCAATCGATGCAGGTCTTGCCCTCCTGCATGGCCACCGGATGTTTCAACTTCGCTCGGCGGCCCTGCTCCTCGAGGTTCATCGCCCCGAAGTCGTGGCAATTGCGGCACTCGCGCGATCCGGTCGAGGACATCTTGGCCCAAACGCGCTTGGCCATGTCGAGGCGGTGTTCCTCGAACTTCTCCTTGGTGTCGATCGTCCCGAGGAGATGATGCCAGACGTCCTTCGCCGCCATGACCTTGGCCATCAGCTTGGGGCCGAAGTCCTTGGGCACGTGGCAGTCGTTGCATTCGGCGCGGACGCCGGTGCGGTTCTGGAAATGGATCGTCTTCTTGTACTCGGCGTAAGGACCGTTCTCCATCTCGTGGCACGAGATGCAGAACTCCAACCGGTTGGTGTACTGCGCGAAGACGGTGAAGCCGCCGAAGAACACCGCCGTGACGGCACCTCCGAGCAACAGAAGTCCCAGCGCGCCGCCCGTCATCCAGGACGGCACGAGCCATCGTTTCAACCCAGCGAACACGACACTGCTCCCCGGCCCGCGGGCGGAGCGCGCCGCTCCGCCCGCTCACCGTCGTTCGAGTTGGTCCTCAGCCCCAGATGTCCGCGGTGATGTTGCGGAACCAGCTCTGGGCGTAGAGGACCTCGCGCTTGCGGTCCTCGTCGGAAGCGTCGATCGGCGACAGGCCGCCCGAACCCTGCACTTCGGCGATCGCGTTCTTCTCGGCGTCGTAGGTGTAGACACCGGCGACGGAGAAGGCGTGGTTCTCACCCGCGATCGAGTAACAGGTGTTGACGTAGGCCGGGGTCGGCGCCGCCTTGCCGGACAGCATCGCCGCCACCGCCGCCGCGGTCACCTTGCCCTGCGAATTGGCGGCATAGCCGGACTTCGGCATGGTCGCCGCATCGGAGCCGTCGCCGAGCACGTGGATGCCCGGGATCTTCTTCGACTCGAAGGTGGCCTTGTTCACCGGCGCCCAGTTGCCTTCGGTCAGCCCCGCGTCGAAGGCGATCTTGCCCGCCTTCTGCGCCGGAATGACGTTGATCACCGCGGCCTTGACGGTGTCGAACTCGGTCTGCACCGCCATGCCGGCCACGTCGAGCGCCGTGGGCTTGCCGCCCTTGGAGGCGGGGACCCATTCGATCAGGCTCTTGTCGGTGCCGAAGCCGTAGAACTTCGCCCAGGCCTGCTCGAACAGCTTCTGCTTGGAGAAGCCGTCCTTGGTGTCGAGGATGATGATCTTCGACTTGGGCTTGTGGTGCTTGAAGTACTGGGCCACCTGGCTCGCCCGCTCGTAGGGACCGGGCGGGCAGCGGTAGGGGTTCGGCGGGGCGACCATGACGAAGACGCCGCCGTCCGGCATCGCCTCGAGCTGCTTGCGCAGCAGCGCGGTCTGCGGACCGGCCTTCCAGGCGTGCGGGATCTTCTCGGCGGCTTCGGCGGTGTAGCCGGGCAGCGCGCCCCAGGCGAAGTCGATGCCCGGCGCGACGATGCAGCGATCGTAGGGGAACTTCTGACCGCCCTGGGTGGTGACGACCTTGGCGGCGCCGTCGATGCCGACGACGAGGTCGTGGACGACCTCGACGCCCGCCTTGGCGAGGCCGGCATAGCCGAACTTCAGGCTGTCGAGGGTGCGCTCACCGGAGAGCACCTCGTTCGACATGAAGCAGGTGTAGTAGTCCTTGTTGGCCTCGATGAGCGTCACCTCGATGGAGGGGTCGGCCCGGCGGAGGTACTTGGCGGCGGTCGCGCCGGCCGGACCACCGCCCACCACCACCACCCTGGCGCCGGCGGCGCGGGCGACGTGGGGAGCGGCGAGCATGGTCGAGGTGGTGGCGCCGACACCGGCGATGAACTTGCGACGATCGATCATGAACATGTGACGAACCTCCTCGGGCTCACTTGACGCCGGCGTAGTAGTGGAGGATCGGCTCGAAGGCCTCGCGACCGCCCTTGTCCTTCATCAGGGCATCGAACTTGACCTTCTGCCGCTTCTCCGGCTCACGCTTGCCGTCGAGGAAGTCGGCGATCGAATACTGCAGGTAGGGAAGCATCTGCCCGGCGAGGACGCCGACACCTTCGCCGACCTTGCCCTCGTCCTCGTGACAGGACTCGCAATACTTCTTGGCCAGCGCCTTGCCTTCCTTCGCCTTGGCGGCGTCGACCTTCTGGCCGGGACGGTGGAACGGCTTGGTCTGGAAATGTTTGGCCATCGCGGCGATGTCGTCGTCGGAGTAGGCCTTGGCGATGCGCCCCATCACCGTCGACTGACGCTTGCCGGCCTTGTAGTCCTTCATCGACAAGATGAAGTAGTCCGCCGAAAGAGAAGCGATGGTCGGCGTCGCCGGACCGTTGCTCGACCCGTCGGTGCCGTGGCAACCGGCGCAGGTGTCGGCCATCATTTCCGGGCTCGCCTGCGCGAATGCGGCGGGCGCAAGCCCGATGGTGCCGGCCACGACGGCGACACCGAGCAGTCGATGGAAGCTCGACTTCATCATCTCGTTTCCCCCTTTTGATTCATTATCGAAGTCCCGCCGCTTTCTTTTCGAAGCGGTTCTGCGGTCGTCCGTACGTCGGTTGTTCGTCCTCCTTCGACTTCACCGTGCGACATCCCTCGAGTCGCGACGCCCCGGCACTCGCCTCTCCACATCGTGATCACGGATACCGACGTGTCGGCCGCCCGACGATCACCGAGCGCTTTGCATCGCAGCAAAAACACATGGAGCAACATCCGGCATCATGATCATATTTATATATTCGACTATAAATAAAGGCCCATTTTCACGGAAACGGCACATGTCGAGTGATATATCAGAGCCTCCCCGTATAGTGCTTCCACTAGTCTGACATCTCACGCAACGATCGGCAAATCCTCACGATTCCGCCAGAAAAGTGGCCGACACCGACCGCATCGGCAGCCGCTTCACTAGCCTTCCTCTCGGTCAGACCCATGACTCGATGGCAGTCGAAGCGGCGCTCGGATCGATCGCCGGGGGCGCCGGCATCGAGCCGACGCCTCTCCTCCTCCCCCCGCGGATACCCTCTTCGAGGCGAAAGGCGTGCGTGTCGAACGGCACCGCAACAAGGCGGAGAACTTCGAAGATCTTGCGAAGAGCGCTTGATCGGCGTCGGACATATCGTAATATGATGAATTACTGAAACACTCGATCGACGAGTGAGAAGAACGAGACGGCGAAACGCCGTTCGGGGGGAAACGGGACGCCGAGGGTCGCTCCGCCGAGATGCGGACGCGGCCATCGTGGTGTGCGATCTTCGCGCACGCATGCGGTCGTCCGACGTCACACACCCGACGGCTCTCACCACTCGCCCCACACGTCGACCGGCGTGCGAGCGTTTCCCTGGTCGCCAGCGACCCAGCGGTCACGTGGGCGGCGGTCGGGAGACGCGGAGCGGCGTTCCATGCATCCTCGGGGGAGGGAAAGAAGCATGATCACCATCGACCGTCGTCGGACGCTGGCGCTCGGCGCCGGCCTCGCCTTCCTCTCCGCGGCGCCCTTCGCCGTCGGCCCGGCGCTCGCCGCCAACGACACGGCCGAGATCGCCAAGGCCTTCCTCGGGGGGAAGGAGCCGATCAGGGGCAAGCTCGCCGTCGACCTGCCGGAGATCGCCGAGAACGGCGCCACCGTGCCGATCGTCGCCTCGGTCGCCAGCCCGATGACCGACGCGTCGCACGTCACCGAGATCCTGGTGTTGGCCGAAGCCAACCCGAGCGCCAACGTGGTGCGCTTCCGCTTCACGCCGTCCTCCGGCAAGGCGGACGTGTCGCTGCGCATCCGCCTCTCCGCCACTCAGAACGTCTGGGTGCTGGCCAAGACCAACGACGGCGAGGTCTATCTGGAAAAGAAGATGGTGAAGGTGACGCTCGGCGGCTGCGGCGGCTGACCCACCGAACCACGAGACACGCCGCGGCCCCTCGCACTCCGGACGGGACCGAGTGACCCGCGGCGAAACCGGGAAACAACGACGATCGAAAGCGGGCGCCTTCCCGAACGGACGGTTCGGCGGCGCACCGGCCCATCCGAGGGGGGATCCGCATCCATGGAGAATCTGCGTAGCCTGATCGCCGAGAACGCCGCCGTCGCGCTGGCGTGGGGCGGCCTGATCATCGGTATCGTCTTCGGCGCCGTGGTGCAGCGGACCAATTTCTGCACCATGGGGTCGCTCTCCGACATGATCAATTTCGGTGACGGCCGGCGCTTCCGCTCCTGGTGGCTGGCGACCGCGACGGCCATCGTCGGCGTGCTGCTGTTGCGCGGACCGGCCGGCGTCGACCTCTCCAAGGCCATGTATCTGTCGACCAACCTCGACTGGGCCGGCGCGGCGATCGGTGGCCTGTTGTTCGGCTTCGGCATGGTGTTCGGCGGCGGCTGCGCCAGCCGCAATCTGGTGCGTGCCGGCACCGGCGACCTGCGCTCGCTGATCGTGCTGATCGTCATCGCCATCTCCGGCTACGTGGCGATGGGCGGCCTGCTCGGGCCGATCCGCGCCGCCATCTCGACGGCGACCTCGATCGACCTGTCGGCCAGCGGCATGGCGAGCCAGAGCCTCGGCGCCTTCCTCGCGCGCTTCACCGGCGTCGCGCCGGGAAGCGCAGAGACGATCATGGCGGTCGTCGTCGCCATCGCCATCGCCGTCTACTGCTTCGCCCACGCGCCGTTCCGCTCGTCGCCGGTCCACATCGTCGCCGGTGTCGGCGTCGGCCTGTGCGTCGTCGCCGGTTGGGCGCTGACCGGCCTCGCCTACGACGAACTGGCCGACGTGCCGGTCACGCCGGGCTCGCTCAGCTTCGTCCGGCCGGCCGGCGACACGCTGGAATGGATGCAGCGCTACACCGCCATCCCGATCCCGAACTTCGGCGTCGCCACCGTGTTCGGCACGATGATCGGCGCCTTCCTGATGGCGGCGATGCAGGGCAAGCTCAAGCTCGCCACCTTCTTCGACGTGTCCGATACGCTGCGCAATCTCTTCGGGGCGATCCTGATGGGCATCGGCGGCGTGGTGGCGCTCGGCTGCACCGTCGGTCAGGCGGTGACCGGCGCGTCGACGCTGGCGGTCTCCTCGTTCATCGTCTTCGCCGGGCTCATCGGCGGCGGCATCGCCGGCATGAAGGTGCTGGAGAACCTGGACTGAGTTTTCCGCGTCGGCGGGCGGTGTGCCGCCCGCCGACGCGTCCCGAACCCCGAGACCCGCCGCGTTCCTCCAAGAGCGCGGCGGGTTTTTCGTCGTCCATTGCCCGGTATCAATGCGCCGGATCGGACGACGTGCTCTGCTTCTCGCCGATGCGGTGAGGAGAAGCTCGATGGCGGATCGCCTCCCGTTGCGGTTCGTGGCGCTGCTGCTGGTGTGGCTCGCCGCGCTCGGCTCGATCCTCGTGCCGCAGAACGCGGACGCGGCGGAGGAGGCCGCGGTCACCGTCCACATCTTCTGGCAGAAGGGCTGCCCCTACTGTGCCGACGCCAAGTCGGAACTGGCGCAGATCGTCGCCGGACGGCCGCGGGCCCGTCTCGATCCGATCGAACTCATGGCGAGCGACGGCGACGACGCGCTGTTCGGCAAGGTCTCGGAGCATTTCGGCATCGGCCAGCCGGCGGTACCGCTGGTGGTCATCGGCGAACACGTCTTCCTCGGCCACGCCGACGACGGCCGCAGCGGCCGCGCCTATACGGCGGCGATCGACGGCTGTCTCGGCGCGACCTGCCTCGACGTGGTCGCGGCGCTGCGACGGGGCGAGAGCCCGCCGCGCCCGCCGCCCTACGCCGAGGAGGAGAGCGCTGCCGTCTTCGTTCCCGACACCGTCGAGGTTCCGTTCTTCGGCACGGTGCGTACCCGTGACCTGTCGCTGCCGGCGCTCACCGTGGTGCTCGCCGCCGTCGACGGCTTCAACCCCTGCGCCATGTGGGTGCTGGTGTTCCTGATCGGGCTGTTGCTCGGGCTCGAGAACGAGAAGCGGATGTGGTGGCTCGGCGGCGCCTTCCTCCTCGCCACCGCGGCGATGTATTTCGCGGTGATGGCGGCGTGGCTCGAGCTGGTGCTGGCGATCGGCACGGCGGCGTGGCTGAGGCTCGTCGTCGGCGCCGTCGCGGTCGCGGCCGGCGGCTGGTTCCTGTGGGAGTTCAAGGCGAACCCCGACGCCGCCTGCCGGGTCACCGACGCCGACCAACGGGCGCGGCTGATGTCGCGGTTCCGCCGGGTGGTGGCGGAGAGCCACCTGTTGTCGGCGACGATCGGCATCATGGCGCTCGCGGTGGCGGTGAACTTCATAGAACTGATCTGCTCGGCCGGTGTGCCGGTGGTCTACGGGCAGATCCTGGCGATGTCGGATCTGACCCCCGCCGCCCACTACGCCCATCTCGCCCTCTATCTGACGGTCTTCATGTTCGACGACGTGGCGATCTTCGTCACCGCGATGGTGGCGCTCAAGGTCAGCGGGCTGACCGGCGCCTATGCCCGCTGGTCGCATCTGATCGGCGGCATCGTCCTTCTGGCGCTCGGCGCGACCATGATCTTCCGACCCGAATGGTTGGGCTGAGCGGGTCCGCGACATCGTGACGGCGGCGCGACGTTCGGCCGATCATGGCGTAGCCATAGGAGAGGCGGAGAATCGACACGATCGGCTCCACACGATGGGCCGTCCGGGCGGAATCGAACCGAGCCGCGAAGTCGGCGCCCCGGCAGACAGGAGAAGCGACCATGGCCGTCACACCTCTTCGCACGACTTCCCCGGTGCGCCGCGCCCCCCTCCCCGGCCGCGCCCTGCTTCTCGCCTCGGTCGTCTTTCTCGCCGGGTCGCTCGGTGCGGGCGCGGCGGAGCTGCCGTTGAGGCGCGTCGTCCTGTCCACCTCCGGTCTCGCCCAGTTCACCCATGCCGGGCCGGTGACCGGTGGATCGACGATCGATCTGCCGGTGCGCCTCGATCAGGTCGACGACATCCTCAAGAGCCTCACCGTGTTCGACGCGCTCGGGGCGGTGGGAACCGTGTCGCTGCCGGGACGCGAGCCGCTCGACCAGCTGTTCCGCGATCTGCCGTTCGACGCCAAGGCGCTCGACGGACCGCTCAGCCTGGTCAACGCGCTGGTCGGCGCCGAGGTCGAGATCAAGGGGCCGGTCGACGCCCGCGGCCGGATCCTCAGGGTGACGCGCGAGACCGTCCACACGCCGGAGGGCCGTGACGCCACGGTCCGCCATCGGCTGTCGCTGATCACCGACCGCGGCATCGTCCAGGCGGTGTTCGAGGAGATCACCTCCCTCGCCTTCACCGACCCGCAGACGCGGGCGCAGATCGACCGCGCCCTCACCGGGCTGATGGAGAACCGCGCCAAGGACCGGCGGACGCTGTCGATCGGATTGACCGGCAAGGGCGAGCGCGAGGTCGGCATCGGCTACGTCGTCTCGGCGCCGATCTGGAAGACGAGCTGGCGACTGGTGCTGCCGAAGGACGACGCCAAGGGAGCCAAGGGCGCCAAAGCGCGACTGCAGGGATGGGCGGTGTTGGAGAACCTCACCGGCGGCGACTGGAAGGACGTCGACCTGACGCTGGTCTCGGGCAATCCGGTGGCGCTGACCCAACCGCTCTACACCTCCGTCTACGGCAAGCGCGAGGAGGTGCCGCTCGCCGGCACCACCGCCCCGTCGATCGTCCCGCCGGCGCCGGCGCCGCGCATGGCGCGCAAGGCGGCGCGGCCGGGCATGGCGCCGGGCGCGATGCAGGAGATGGCCGGACGCGCTCAGATGGCGCGGCCCGTTCCCGCCCCGCTCGGCGCCGCACCGATGGCGTCGATCGCCGACGCGGTGACGACGGAGGCGGAGGAAGCGGCGACGCAGATGCTCTACCGCTTCCCGACCCGCATCTCGCTGGCCACCGGCCACACCATGATGGTGCCCTTCGTCGACCGCGAGATCGGCGTCGAACGGGTGTGGCTCTATCGGCCCGACCTGCACGAGAAGCGGCCGTTCGCCGCCGCGCGGCTGATCAACGACGGCGACACCGGCCTGCCGCCCGGCATCGTCACCGCCTTCGAGACCGGCGGCGACGGCGTCACCAACCACGTCGGCGACGCCCTGCTGCCGCAGTTGCCGCGCGGGAGCCAGAAGTTCGTGACCTTCGCCCTCGACACCAAGACCGAGGTCCGGCGCGAGGACATGGGAGAGCGTCGCACCGTTCTCGGCACCGCCGTCGACGGCAAGCTCACCACCACGATCAAGTCGCGGCAGGTGATCGCCTACGAGGTGACGGCACCGGCGGACGAGGATCGCGACGTGCTGGTCGAAGAGGAACGGCCGACCGGTTGGGCTCCGGCCGCCGAGATCACCGACGTCGAGACGACGGCGACGGCGTTGCGCCGCCACATCCGCGCCGCCAAGGGCACCACCGCCAAGTCGGAACTGGCGCTGGAGCGCATCGACCAGCAGATCGTCACCCTGACGACCCTCGCGCCGGAGGAGATCCTGGCGCGGGTGAGCGGGCTCTCCAACGAAGGTCCGGCGTTGCGTCAGGCGATCGACCAACTCGCCGAAGTGGTCGGCGACATCACCCGCGCTCGGGCGCAGAAGTCGCGGAACGAAGCGGAGCGCAAGAAGATCGGCGAGGATCAGGAGCGCATCCGCAAGAACCTCGCCTCGGCCGGTCAGTCCTCCGATCTCGGCCGGCGCTATCTCGACACGCTGCGCAAACAGGAAGACCAGCTCGCCGAACTCGCCAAGTCCGATCAGACCCTCGACGACACCATCGCCGCCAAACGCAAGGCGGCGGAGGAGATCGCCCGCAAGCTGAAGCTCTGATACCGAGCGGATGCAGTTCCGACCTGTTCGGAACTTCTTCCGCGAAGGCGAGCCCGAACGGGCGCCGGCCGGTCGGGCCGTAACTCACGAAATTCGGACGAGTCCGAATTTCGTGAACTCGGTATGAGACACGAGGGGAACCGGTTCACCGCCGTCCCCCTCCGCTTCTCCTGCGAAGCCGGCGGTGGACAACATCGCGGGCTTCGACCACCTTCGGCCGGCGGTTCGCGGCGGAGGGAGAGGCATGGCGGTACGCTCGATCGTGACCCACCCCGACCCGTGCCTGAAGACCCGGGCGGCGGAGGTGGAGACGTTCGACGCCGAACTCGCGACCCTCGCCGGCGATCTCCTCGACACGATGCGGGCGGCGCCCGGGGTCGGCATCACCGGGCCGCACATCGGGGTGATGCGGCGCGTGGTGGTGCTGGAGCTCTCGGCCGAGGACGGGGTCCGGGTCTATGTCAACCCGCGGGTGATCGAGGCGTCGGGCGACACCAACCGACACGTGGAAGGCAGCGTGTCGATGCCGGGGATCGTCGAAGAGGTCGAACGCTCGGCGCGGATGCGCATCGCCTTCCAGGACCTCGCCGGCGTTCGTCACGAGGAGGAGGCGGACGGTTTCCTCGCCGTCTGCCTGCAACACGAGATCGACCAACTCGACGGCATCTTCTGGCTCGACCGGCTGTCGCAGCTGAAGCGCGACCGGGCGAACAAGCGATGGGACAAGGCTCGCCGTCAGGCGGGTCGCGGATCGTGACCACCGGACGCATCGGCCGACCGGCGGCGCGACGAAGGAGAAAGACATGAGCGACGACGAAGCCCTCACCCGCCGTCTCGAAACGGTGGAGGCGGCTCTCGCCCACCAGGAGCGCACCATCGCCGATCTCGACCGGGTCGTGCTCGATCAGTGGCGGCGGATCGAGGAGCTGTCGCGCCAGCTGTCGCGACTGACCGACCAGATGCGCGAGGCGGAAGGACGGCTCGACGCCGTGGCGCCGCCGGAGCCGCCACCTCCGCATTATTGACGATGGCTCAAATTACCGACCCTGATGGTCGGTGTTTCGTACAATTTCAGTCAACCTGTAGGAATTGCGGCGCTTTCCAGGGTTCACGGGGTCGGTGCAACTCCCTATCGACAAAAGTGGCCTCGAGGGTCGAAAATAGAAAAGTCGCAGAAATCAAGATCAGAACGACGCGACATGTGGAAGGAGACGAACATGCCCGAAGCGATGAGCTCGTGGCGGGGCTCCACTTCCGCCGCCATTCATTCGACACAGCGACGAACGAGGCCGATACTGGCTTCGACGATTTCGCTCGCGGTGATCTGCCTCACGACCACGGCCGTGTGGGCGCAACAGACGATGCAGCCCGGAGAGGCCTTTCTCACTCGCTTCTCCGGCGTGAGCGCCGGAGCGGCCGGAGCCGCGATCAACCCCTCCGGCACCGTCGGCAGCATCGTCGACATCCGTTCCCCCGGCCGCCCGCCGCAGGGTGAGCACTGGGTGGACGAACCGCAACACAGGCCGGTGACCGCCGCCGAAGTCGGCCAGGTCTTCGGCGTGGTGCTCGACGGCGCCAGCCCGCCGAACATCTATCTCTCCGCCACCTCGGCCTTCGGCCTCCACACCGTCCAGGGTGGACAGTGGATGCCCGGCATGTGGGGTCCCGGCGGTGGTCCGGGAACCATCTGGCGGATCGACGCCGCCGGTGGACGGGCGCAGCCCTTCGCCGACGTCCGGCTCAACGGCCGGTCGAACAGCGGCGCGAGCCTCGGCAACATGGCCTACGACAAGACCATCTCGATGATCTACGTCTCCGACATGGAGACGGGCATGATCCATCGGATCGACGCCACCTCCGGTGTCGACCTCGGATACTGGGATCACGGGACCGCCGGTCGCGCCAGGTTCACCGATGTGGAGAGCGGACAGAGCAGCAGCCTGCCGCCGATCGCCTTCGACCCGGCGTCGCGGGCCAAGATGAGCGACTGCGCCGCCGGTCCGTTCGACAAGACCCCGGCGTGCTGGAACCTCGCCCCGTCCGGACGGCGGATCTGGGGTGTCGGCGTCCGAGTGGCGCCGGGGTCGACCGATCGCCGCCTCTACTACGCGGTGTGGAGCGGCCCGGGTGCCGGTGCGAACTGGGACGGGGCCGACGAAACCGACAAGCGTAGTGCGGTGTGGTCGGTCGGTCTGACGTTCGACGGCGCTTTCGACGCGGAAGACGTCCGCCGCGAATTCGTGCTGCCCGACTTCTTCGTCGAGGCGAAGGACGTCGGCCGCGCCGGTTACAGCCGGCCGGTCGCCGACATCACCTTCGACGAATGCGCGAGCACCCCGGTGATGCTGGTCTCCGAACGCGGCGGCCATCGCAACCTCGGTCTCGGCACGCCGGAAGCCTTCGCCTATCCACACGAAGCGCGCACCCTGCGCTACGAGATGGATCAGGCCGGCAGCTGGCAGCCGGTCGGCCGTTACGACGTCGGCTTCTACGATCGGTACAAGGACGGCGTGCCCTTCATGAGAGCGGGCAGCGCCGGTGGTGCGGCCTTCGGCTACGGCTACAAGACCGACTTCTCGACCATCGACCGCAACGCCCCCGGTCAGTTCGTGTGGATCACCGGCGACGCCCTGTGCTCGCCCGACGGTCCGTGCCGCGCTCCGGATGGCGCAGAAGGAGAAGCCGTCTCGGCCTCCGCGATCGCGGCGGGTGCCGATCCTTCGGAAGTCCACGGCCTGCAGGGCCTGCCCGAGAACGCGGTGGGCGAACTGGCGCCGAGCGGTGCCTTCGCCGCCTATCCGCAACAGGGTGTCCCCTATGTGGCCTCCGGCCCCGATCAGTCCTACATGATCGACGCCGACCGCAACCTCGACGGATCGGGCGCTCCAATCCAGGAGGAATTCGTGCGCAACGACGCCACCAACATCGGTGACGTCGCGATCTACGCGATCTGCAACGCGCCGCGGGCGCCGCGCTCCACCGAACTGCTGCCGGTCATCCGTCGGCCGCAGATCGGCGTGGTGACGGTGATCGAAGGTCACGACCCGGTGCTCACCCATGCGACCATCGCGTCGCACGGAGCCCGGTCGAGCCACTACCGCATCGCCTCGCACAATCCGTGGTGGAGCCACGATCGGCTGAGAAGCCACAATCGTTGGCGGTCGCACGACGTGGTGGCCAGCCGGCCGCTGCATCGTCCGGTCGGGTCGTGGCACCGGCCGATCGGCTCGGCGCATCGTCCGATCGGTTCGCTGCACTTCCCACGCGGCTCGCTGCACAGGCCGATCGGCTCGATCCACCGACCGCGCGGTTCGATCCATCGTCCGCCGGGTTCGGTGCATCTGCCTCGCGGCTCGGTCCACCGGCCACTCGGCTCGCTGCACAGGCCGATCGGGTCGGTTCATAGACCGCGCGGTTCGATCCATCGTCCGCCGGGTTCGGTCCACGTCCCGCGTGGGTCGGTCCACGGACCGCGGATGACCCCGCATCGTCCGATCGGGTCGACACATCGGCCGCTCGGCTCGGCGCATCGCCCCGCCGGCTCGGTCCACCGCCCTCCGGGTTCGTTGATCCGGCCGCCGGGCGCGCTCCATCGTCCGGTCGGGTCGGTCCACCGGCCTCCGGGCTCGGTCCGCCGGCCGCCGGCCGCGGTGCATCGCCCGGCCGGATCGGTCCGCCGTCCGCCGACCGCGGTCCATCGCCCGGCCGGTTCGGTCCGCCGTCCGCCCACGGTTCGCCGCACCACCCCGCGGGTCCAGCGTTCCACCCCGCGGGTCCAGCGTTCCACCCCACGGGTCCAGCGCTCCACCCCGCGGGTCCGGCGCTCCACCCCACGGGTCCAGCGCTCCACCCCACGGGTCCAGCGTTCCACCCCGCGGATCCAGCGGCAAACGCCGGGGCGGTCCATGGGCGGTCAGCGGGTCCTCCGGCCGCAGCAGCCCCGGTGATCCGCCTGCCCTGAACGGGTGAATGCACCCGTTCCGAAGCGAACCAGACGGCCGCGGGCCAACCGACCCGCGGCCGTCGCATTCTCGACCGGTCACGACCGGAGATCTCGCGAGGTCGACCATGACGATCGCCACACCGCGTTCCGCATTTCTCGGGCTCGGACTGCTTCTCGGCCTCGGCGTCGGGCTCGCCCCGGCACTCGCCGAGGGACCCTCCCCGCCCCGTCTCGTGCCGCATCAGGGCTTCGTCGAGGACGTGTTGCGGAGCGGCGAGTTGCCGATCGACGACACGCGGGCGATGTTCTCCTGGGTGTTCTCGCAAATGCCGGACCGGGTGAAGGTCTGGCCGACGGAGAGCTACTGGTACTTCTCCTTCCTCCACCGCGGCGTGAAGTTCGCCGGCAACATCCGCCTCGACGCCAAGGACCGCGACGCCGGTAAGGTGCATTTCGCCTATTTCGAGGATCTCTCGGAATGGCGCGAGGAGCCGCAGATGTCCTACCTGCTGCTCGACGAGAAGCAGGGCGTGAAGCTCGAGAAGGTCGAGCCCTTCCTCTACCGGATGACGGTCGACGGGCGCTCGGTGCTGTTCGAGATCAACGACATGAAGGGGGTGAAGCCGCCGCCGGACGCCGTCTTGCCCGAAGAGACCTACATCGGGCCGGTGTTCGACGACAGCGCCGTGCGCTTCTTCCTGGTGTGGAACCCGAAGGCCAAGGTCTTCCACTACATCCTCGACGAGACCGGGCCGCCGCTCGAGGAGTTCCTCGGGACGCGCGAGAACGGGCGCACGCTGATCGGCAAGCGCTCGGGCTTCGCCTACTACATCGACCGCCGCACCGACCGGAAGATCCTGATCGGCGTGTTCGAGGGCAATTCGCGGGTCAACAACGCCTACGACGGACCGTTCGATCAGCTGCCCGACGCCTTCCTCGAGGGCGACACGCTACGCGACGCGATCATCGCCTTCGATCCCAAGATGAAGGGCAAGATCGACCGCTACGGCGGCCTCGCCGACGGATCGGGGCGCTTCCTCATCGCCCCTTACGCCTATTATCGCGACGCCGAGGATCTGGTGCCGTTCCACGAATGCGCCACCGACCCGGCCATCTCCAAGGAGAACTACGCCAAGTGCTTCTCGGTCGACTGGGACCGGGAGGGGCAACTCTCCGCCTACACCGAAGCGGAGAAGGCGACGAAGGGGAAGAAGGGCGGCAAGAGCGGCGCCAAGAAGCGGAAGGCCCCCCGCTGAACATGATCGAGGAGAACGACGGAGCGCCGCTTGCCGACGAGATCGGGTTCGACCATCTTGCCGGCCGGCGGCGCATCGCACACACGAGCGTCGGATGGAACGCACCGCGAAGCGGCGCGGGTTTCGGGGGACGTTCATGAGTCCGAGGTGGTCGGCGGTCTCACTCGCCGCGGCGCTCGTCGCCGGCTTCGCGTCGCAGGCGCACGCCGACGCGATCGATCGGCGCATCGACGCTTTGATGCGGAAGATGACGCTCGAGGACAAGATCGGGCAGGTCACCCTCGCCTCGATCGCCGAAGTCTTCGACTACGACAAGGTCACCTCCGGCGCCTACGGCAACGTCATGAACTTCGGCACCGCGCCGGAGTTCGCCAAGGTGCTCGCCGCCTGGCGCAAGTCGCGACTGAAGATCCCGCTGCTGCACGGCACCGACATCATCTACGGCAACCGCACGCTGTTCGTGCCGCCGCTCGGACAGGCGGCCTCGTTCGACCTCGCTCTCAACCGGGCGGCGTCGGAACAGGCGGCGCTCGAATCCGTCGCCGCCGGCACCAACTGGACCTATGCGCCGATGGTCGACCTCAATCGCGATCCGCGTTGGGGCCGCGTCGTCGAGGGCGCCGGCGAGGATGTCCATCTCGCCTCCTGTCTCGCCGGAGCGCGGGTCGAGGGACTGCGCGCCGGAGGGCTCGTCGCCACGGCGAAGCACTTCGTCGCCTACGGCTTCGGCGAAGGTGGGCGCGACTACGACGCGGTGGAGATGGGCGAGCCGTTCCTGCGCGACCGGGTGTTGCCGCCGTTCCGCGCGGCGATCGCCGCCGGGGCGCAGACGGTGATGTCGTCGTTCAACGCCTTCAACGGCGTGCCGGCGACCGCCAACCGCCATCTGCTCGACGACATCCTGCGGCGCGACATGAAGTTCCGCGGCCTCGTCACCTCCGATTGGGGGGCGATCGATCAGCTCAAGAACCACGGCCTGTCGCCGGATCCGCTCGATCTCACCGTCGCCACCTTCAACGCCGGTGTCGATCTCGACATGGCGTCGGACTTCTTCCGCAAGTACCTGCCGACGGCGATCGCGCAGGGGAAGGTGTCGAAGGCGCGGCTCGACGAGGCGGTGCGCCGGGTGCTGAGGGTCAAGTTCGAGGCGGATCTGGAGAAGCGCATGCATCTCGATCCGGAGGCGGCGAAGGCGGCCCAGGCGAAGCTCGACCGGCGCGGGCGCGAGATCGCGATCGAGATGGGACGGCGGACCACCCTGCTCCTCCACAATCCGAAGGACCGGTTGCCGCTCGCCGGGGTCAAGCGTCTGGCGGTCGTCGGCGGGCTCGCCGACAGCCCGCGCGACCACATGGGGCCGCATCCGGCGCTGAGCCAGATGGGCGACATCGTCACGCTGCGCGCCGCCATCACCGAACGGGCGGCGAAGGCCGGGGCGAGCGTCGACTATCTCGCGGCGTGCGGCGCCTGCCGTTTCCCGGCCGAGACCGACGAGGCGACCATCGCGGACGCCGCGAAGGCGGCGGGCGAGGCCGACGTGATCGTCGTCGTGGTCGGCGAGACCTACGAGGAATCGGGCGAGGCGGCGGCGCGTGCCGATCTCGCCCTCTCGGCTCCGCAGGTGAAGCTGGTCGAGGCTCTGGCGGCGACCGGCAAACCCGTCGTGGTGCTGCTGACCGGTGGCCGGCCGATGCTGGTCGAGACCATCATCGACAAGGTCGACGCCATCGCCATGGTGTGGTTTCCCGGCACCTACGGGGCGATCGGCGCGGCCGAGGTGCTGTTCGGCGACGTCTCGCCGTCGGCGCGACTGCCGCTGACGTGGCCGCGCTCGACCGGCCAGTTGCCGCTCTCCTACGACCGGCTGCCCACCGGACGGCCGGCGAGCGCCGACGACAAGTGGACCAACAAGTACATCGACATCGCCTGGACGCCGCGTTTCCCCTTCGGCTACGGCCTCTCCTACGGCACGACCACCGTCTCCGCCCCGCGCCTCGACAAGGCGACGGCGAAGGCGGAGGACACGGTGAAGGTCGTCGTCTCGGTGACCAATTCGGGCCGGATGGCGGTGCGCGAGACGGTGCAGGTCTATGTCAACGACGTCATCGCCTCGCGGTCGCGTCCGTCGCGCGAGTTGAAGGGTTACGCTCAGGTCGATCTGGCGCCGGGCGAGACGCGCGAGGTCGCGGTGCCGATCCGCATCGCCTCTCTCGGCTTCCACGTCGAGGACGGCTCCTACGTGGTCGAGCCGGGCACCTTCCGCGTCTTCGCCGGCAAGGACGCGACGGCGGAGGCCTTCACCGATCTCGAGGTGACCTCGGGTTCGAAAGTGCCGCCGTGGGCGGCGCCGATCCCTTGCGTCGATCGGGATGAAGCGGCGAAGCCCGGGAAGCGCCCCTGAGGCATTCGTCACGCGCTCGGCCATTCTCCGACCGCTTCCTCGACAAATCGACCGTGGTGGTTAGGATCACCGCCTTCGCGCCGTTCGAACGCCGGTTTCGACCGGTGCGGCACCACCCCATCGAGACGATCGAGGAAGAAGAATGAGCATCACCCGCATCGAGGTCGGTCCGCGCATGTCCCAGGCCGTGGTCCACGGCAACACCGTCTATCTCGCCGGTCAGGTCGCGGCGAACCCGGATGGCGCGTCGGTCGGCGAACAGACCCGCCAGATCCTCGCCCAGATCGACGCGCTGCTCGCCCAGGCCGGCACCGACAAGTCGAAGCTCCTCTCCGCCACGATCTATCTCTCGGACATCGCCACCTTCGCCGAGATGAACGCCCAGTGGGACGTCTGGGTCGTCCCCGGCGCCACGCCGGCGCGCGCCACCGTCGAGGCGAACCTCGCGGCGCGGGTCTACAAGGTCGAGATCGCGGTGATCGCGGCGATCTGATCCCGCATCGTCGCGGCCGTGGAGACGCGGCCGCGACGTCGCCCTCGTCCGATCGGCTCCGACGCCAGGAGGCGTGAATGCAGCGCATCGTCTTCCTCGAACGCGACACGCTCGCGCCCGCGGTGCGGGTGCGCCGGCCGGACTTCGCCCACGACTGGGAGGAGTATCCGAAGACGAGGGCCGATCAGGTGATCGAGCGGGCGAAAGGCGCCTCGATCCTGATCGTCAACAAGGTGAACATCGGCGCCGACACCTTCGCGGCGTTGCCGGACCTGAAGCTGATCGCCATGGCGGCGACCGGCACCGACTGTATCGACAAGCAGGCCGCCGCCGCCCACGGCGTCGCCGTCGCCAACATTCGCGGCTACGCGACGACGACCGTGCCGGAGCACACCTTCGCGCTGATCCTGGCGCTCGCCCGCTCGATCGTGCCCTATCGCGCCGACGTGCTCGGCGGAGGGTGGCAACAGGCCGAGCAGTTCAGCTACTTCACCTACCCGATCACCGATCTCGCCGGCCGCCGGCTCGCGGTCTTCGGTTCGGGCTCGCTCGGCGGCCGCGTCGCCGAACTCGGCCGCGCCTTCGGCATGGACGTGGTCTTCGTCGGGCGCAAGGGCGCTCGCGACGGCGGCCCGGGCCGCGTGTCCTTCGACGAGGCGATCGAGACCGCCGACGTCCTCACCTTCCACTGCCCGTTGACCGCGGAGACGCGCGGGCTGGTGGCGATGCCGGAGTTCCGGCGGATGAAGCGGCGGCCGATCGTCGTCAACACGGCGCGGGGTGGTCTCGTCGACGAGGTCGACCTCGAACGCGCCCTCGACGAGGGGCTGGTCTCGGCCGCCGGTCTCGACGTCACCCTGCCGGAACCGCCGCCGATGGACGCGCCGATCATGCGGCTGGCGCAGCGGCCGAACGTCATCGTCACGCCGCACACCGCCTGGGCGTCGATCGAGGCGCAGCAGGTGCTGGCCGATCAGATGATCGACAACATCGAAGCCTTCGTCGCCGGAAACCCGCGCAACCTCGTCGTCGGGTGAGGTCGCCGCCACCTCGCGGTTCGAGACCGACGCCGCGACGTCAGCGCGCCGCCTCGCCGAGGCCGCGCACCAGATCGGCGATCGCTTCGAGCTGATCGGCCAGCGGGTTCGTCCGCCGCCAGATCATGCCGACCGTCCGCGTCGGCCTCGGCTCGCGCAGGCGAACGACGGAGACCGGAGCCGATCGCGTCTCGATCGGCACGGCCATTTCCGGAACCAGGGTCACGCCGATCCCCACTCCGACCAACTGCACCAACGTCGACAGCGAACTGCCCTCGATCAGGCCGCCGGATCGCATCGTCGGAATGCCGCAATAGGCGATCGCCTGATCGCGGAAGCAGTGGCCTTCCTCGAGCAACATCAACCGCATCTCGGAGAGCGCGCCGGCGGTCGGCGCAGGATCGCCGTCCGCCCCGCTCGGACGGACCAGCAGGAACTCCTCCGAGAAGAGCGGGACCTCGACCAGCGACGGCTCGGAGATCGGCAGCGCGAGGATCGCCGCGTCGAGCCGACCGTCGAGGAGGTCGGCGACCAGGATCCGCGTCATCGCCTCGCGCGGGCGCAGGTCGAGCCCGGGATGGCGCACGGCCAACGCCTTGACGAAGGCGGGCAGCAGATAGGGCGCGATGGTAGGGATGACCCCCAGCCGGAGCCGGCCGGTGAACGGGGCTCGGGAGAACCTCGCCAATTCGTCCAGTTCGTCGACCGATCGCAGGATGTCCCGCGCCCGCGCCGCGAAGGCCTCACCGAGGTCGGTCAGACGGATCCGCCGCCCGCCGCGTTCGATCAGCGGCGCGCCGAGGATGTCCTCGAGCTCCTTCACCTGCAACGACAGCGCCGGTTGGGAGATCGAACAGCTCTCGGCGGCGCGGCCGAAATGGCCGAGCCGCGCCACGGCTTCGAAATAACGCAGATGTTTCATCGAGATCATGGTCATTAGAATATCCTATCAGAATTATTTGAAAATGAAATTTTTTCTAATCGTTCGAACATGATACCGGTTGTTCGTTCGACGATGGATCGACGTCGCGCAGCCCTCCTGGGGATGTGCCTCGGAAGGCGCCGACGTCGCAAACCCCGATTTCGAGACTCAGCGGAGGACATCATGAGTGGCAACGGAACCAGTTCGGCCGGGAAATGCCCGGTCATGCACGGCGCGACGACCGCCGGTACCAAATCGAACGCCGATTGGTGGCCGAATGTGCTGAACCTCGACATCCTCCATCAGCACGATCGCAAGAGCGATCCGATGGGCGGCGACTTCGACTATGCGGAGGCGGTGAAGACGCTCGATTTCGAAGCGGTGAAGGCCGACGTCCGCGCCCTGATGACCGACAATCAGGACTGGTGGCCGGCCGATTGGGGCAACTATGCCGGCCTGATGGTGCGCCTGGCCTGGCATTCGGCCGGCTCCTATCGCGCCGCCGACGGCCGCGGCGGCGGCAATTCCGGCAACATCCGCTTCGCGCCGCTCAATTCCTGGCCGGACAACGGCAACCTCGACAAGGCGCGGCGACTGCTGTGGCCGATCAAGAAGAAGTACGGCAACAAGCTCAGCTGGGCCGACCTGATCCTGCTCGCCGGAACGATGGCCTACGAGGCGGTAGGTCTGAGGACCTTCGGCTTCAGCTTCGGCCGCCCCGACATCTGGCATCCCGAGAAGGACGTCTACTGGGGCGCCGAGAAGGAATGGCTGGCGCCGAGCGACGAGCGCTACGGCGATGTCGCCGATCCCTCGACCATGGAGAACCCGCTGGCCGCGGTGCAGATGGGTCTGATCTACGTCAACCCGGAAGGCGTCAACGGCAAGCCCGATCCGCTGAAGACGGCGCTCCAGGTGCGCGAGACCTTCGCCCGCATGGGCATGGACGACGAGGAGACCGTCGCCCTCACCGCCGGCGGCCACACCATCGGCAAGGCTCACGGCAACGGCCGGGCGGAGAATCTGGGCCCGGCCCCTGAAGGCGCCGACATCACCGAGCAGGGCCTGGGCTGGATCAACCACACCGCCCGCGGCATCGGCCGCGACACCGTCACCAGCGGTATCGAAGGCGCCTGGACCACCAACCCGACCAAGTGGGACAACGGCTACTTCAAGCTGCTGTTCGACTACGACTGGTGGCTGCAGAAGTCGCCGGCCGGCGCCTGGCAGTGGGAGCCGATCGGCATCCGCGAGGAGGACATGCCGGCCGACGTGGAGGATCCGTCGATCCGCCGCAAGCCGATCATGACCGACGCCGACATGGCGATGCGCTTCGATCCGACCTATCGCGCCATCTCCGAGCGTTTCCGGCAGGATCACGCCCGGTTCAGCGAGGTCTTCGCCCGCGCCTGGTACAAGCTGACCCATCGTGACATGGGGCCGAAGTCGCGCCACGTCGGACCCGACGTGCCGGCGGAGGACCTGATCTGGCAGGATCCGGTTCCGGCCGGGCGCACCGACTGGGACGTCGCCGCCGCCAAGGCGAAGATCGTCGCGAGCGGTCTCTCCGTCGCCGATCTGGTGGCGACCGCCTGGGACAGCGCCCGCACCTTCCGCGGTTCCGACTTCCGCGGCGGCGCCAACGGTGCGCGTATCCGCCTCGCTCCGCAGAAGGACTGGGAGGGCAACGAACCGGCGCGTCTGGCCAAGGTGTTGGTCGTCCTCGAGGCGGTCGCCTCGAGTGTCGGTGCGAGCATCGCCGACATCATCGTGCTGGCCGGCAACGTCGGCGTGGAACTGGCGGCCAAGGCCGCGGGCGTCGACGTCGCGGTTCCGTTCACGCCGGGTCGCGGCGATGCCTCGCAGGAGATGACCGACCAGGACTCCTTCGCGGTGCTGGAGCCGATCCACGACGGCTTCCGCAACTGGGTGAAGAAGGACTACGCCGTCAGCGCCGAGGAACTGCTGCTCGACAGGGCGCAGCTCATGGGCCTGAGCGGGCCGGAGATGACGGTGCTCGTCGGCGGACTGCGCGTCATCGGCGCCAACCACGGCGGCGCCAGGCACGGCGTCTTCACCGATCAGGTCGGAGCGTTGACCACCGACTTCTTCACCAACCTGACGGACATGGGCAACACCTGGGTCCCGGTCGGGAACGGTCTCTACGAGATCCGCGACCGCCGCAGCGGGGCGAAGAAGTGGACGGCGACCCGCGTCGACCTCGTCTTCGGTTCGAACTCGATCCTGCGCGCCTATGCCGAAGTCCTCGCCCAGGACGACAACGCGGAGAAGTTCGTGAAGGACTTCGTCGCGGCCTGGACCAAGGTGATGAACGCCGATCGGTTCGACGCGGCCTGAGGCGGGGTCTTCCCGCCCGATCGAAACGACGCGACGCCGGTTCCATCGACGTCGCCCGAGACGAAGACACCCGCCGGACGAGGTCTCGACCTCGCTCCGGCGGGCGCATTTTCGGGGCGAGGCGCGGGTCGCTCATACCAGAGGCCGAAGGTGCTGGCGCACCCGGCTCTTGGAGACACGCGAATTTCTCATATGCGTCAGAGGCATGAGAAATTCGCGTCAGAAATACCGTCGGCCGTTTTCAATGGCCGATGGTATCAGTCCTCGTCGCCGTCGAGGTCCGGATCGTAGCTCGACGCGTCGAAGCCGAGCAGGTTCCACGACTGGAGCATGTGCGGCGGCAGCGGCGCGGTGACGTCGATGACGCCCTTGCCCTTCGGGTGCGGCAGGACGATGCGGCGGGCGAGAAGATGCAGCTTGTTCTGCATGCCGCCGGGCAGCTCCCAGTCGCGCTTGTCGAAGTACTTCGGGTCGCCGACGATCGGGTGGCCGATGTGGGCGGTGTGGGCGCGCAGCTGGTGGGTGCGGCCGGTGACCGGCTTGAGGCTCAGCCACGACAGCTTCTGGCCGGCGACGTCGACCACCGAATAGTGGGTGAGCGCGTGGCTCGCCCCCTCTTCGCCGTGACGGGCGACGCGCATCTTCTCGCCGTCCTTCTCCTCGTCGCGGGTGAGCCAGGTCGAGATCTTGCCCTGCTTGGGGTGGGGCACGCCGGCGCAGAGCGCCCAGTAGGTCTTCTTGGCGTTGCGCGAACGGAAGAGCGCCGCCAGTTCCGCCGCGACGAGGCGGCGCTTGGCGATCACCAGACAGCCGGCGGTGTCCTTGTCGAGACGATGGACGAGACGGGGGACGTTGCCGCGCTTGTCGACGAGGCTCTGGAGCATCGCATCGACATGGCGATGGACGCCGGAGCCGCCCTGCACCGACAGGCCGGCCGGCTTGTTCAGCACCATGACGTCGTCGTCTTCCCACAGCACCAGCGACTTCAGGAACGCCGCATCGCCCTCGAGCGGCTTCTCCGGCTTCGGTTCGCGATCGGGCAGGTTCTTGGCGTCGGTGGCGAGCGGCGGCACGCGCACGACGTTGCCGGGCTCGACCCGGGTCGAGGTCTCGCAGCGCTTGCCGTCGAGGCGCACCTGCCCCGTGCGCAGAAGCTTCTGCAACGCGACGTGGGAGAGACCGGGATAATGAGCCTTGAACCAGCGGTCGAGGCGCATGCCTGCCTCGTCCCCGCCGACGGTGATGTTCGCTACGCCTGCCATGGGATCCTCGTGAGGCCTCGTCATGACGGAAAGCACGCCGGGACGCAAGCGCGGGCGCGCCTCACGGCACCATGATGGCCTTCGTCGCCGCCATGCCGGCGAGGAGCGCCAGAAGCGACACCGCGACGGAGGCGAGCACGTAGCCGACCGCCGTCACCGCCGCGCCGCGCTGCCACAGCACGACGACGTCGAGCGAAAAGGCGGAGAAGGTGGTGAAGCCGCCGAGCAGGCCGGTCATGAAGAAGAGGCGCAGCGCATCCGAACCGGTGCCGGGCTCACGGGTCAGGAGGTAGCCGGCGAAGGCGCCCATCACCGCCGAGCCGACGACGTTGACCGTCAGCGTCCCCCAGGGAAAATGCGGTCCGAACCAGGCGACCGTCGTCAGATTGACGCCGTAGCGCAGCGTCGAACCGAGGCCGCCGCCGAGGAAGACGAGGAGGAGGAACTGGAGCTGCAGCGGCATGGGCGATTCCGTGTCGATGCGAGGTGTCATTTCAATGCGCCCATCCGCGCCGCCTGTCACCTGCCGCGTGGCGGAAACCGGCGAATTCGCGTTCGCTGATGTATCGGCGAGCGGCTTGACACCCCGGCCCTCCCCCTCCAAACATCGCGCGCCTCGCGGGCGGCCGTGACCGGTCGACGGCCGTCGCGCCCGCTACTCGGGTGCCGAGCGCCCCGCGACGAAGGAACGACATGAGCGACACGAGCCCGGAGCGCGCCGGGGGCGCGGACGGCGCCGACCGCGACGCGCTCGCCCAGACCATCGTCTTTTCCGGCGTCTCGGTCGTGCGCGACGGGCGCACGGCGCTCGATCGGCTGTCGATCGGCTTCGAGGAGACCCGCATCGGTATCGTCGGGCTCAACGGCTCGGGCAAGTCGACGCTGCTCAAGTGCATCATCGGGCTGGTGAAGCCGACGGCCGGGACGATCACCGTCGACGGCCGCGACGCGGTCGGCGAGGCGCGCGCCGTCCGCCGCTCGACCGGCTTCCTGTTCCAGGACCCGGACAACCAGATCGTCATGCCGCTGGTCGGCGAGGATCTCGCCTTCGGGCTGAAGAACCACGGCTTTTCGAAAGCCGAGATCGGGGCCCGCGTCGACGCGGCGCTGACGCGGCTCGCCATCGGCCACCTCGCCGACCGGCGCATCCACGAGCTTTCCGGCGGCGAGAAGCAACTCGTGGCGCTCGCCGGGGTGTTGGCGCTCACGCCGAAGACGGTGCTCTTCGACGAACCCACGGCGCACCTCGATCTGAAGAACCGGAATCGCTTGCGCGATGTTCTTCATGCGATGCCCGAACAGGCGATCGTCGTCTCCCACGACCTCGATCTCCTCGCCGACTTCCCGCGGGTCGTCCTGATCGAGGCCGGGCGGATCGTCCACGACGGCCCGGCGGCGGAGACGCTGGCGCGCCATCGCGAGGCGAGCCGATGATCGCCGCCCTCGCCCGGCCCGGCACCTCCGCCCTCCACCGCACCCCCGCTGCGCCGAAGCTTCTCGGCCTCGCGGTCGCGGCGACCGCCCTCTTCTTCGTCGACCATCACGGCCTCCTCGCCGCCGCTTTCGTCGCCGCGCTCGCCGTGGCGCGCTCGACCGGGGCGAGCTTCGCCGCGATCGGACGAGACCTGCGCGGGCCGGCCGTCGTGCTCGCCGTCCTCGGCCTCGCCGACTGGGTGATGGTCGATCGCGCCACGGCGGTGACCGTGGTGCTGCGGCTCGGCGCGATCGCGCTTCTCGCCCATGCGGTGACGGTGACCACGTCCACGGCGGAACTCGGCGAGGTGCTCGAGCGGCTGTTCCGGCCGGCCGAGCGCCTCGGGCTCCTCGATGCCACCCGTGCGGCACTCACCGTGACGCTCGCCATTCGCTTCGTGCCGTTGATCGTCGAGGAGGCCCGCGCCATCCGCGAGGCGCAGGCGGCGCGGGGGCTCGAGGGCTCGATCGTGGCGCTGGTGGTACCGCTGATGGTGCGGGTGATCGTGCGCTCGGAAGCGCTCGCCGACGCGATCGACGCGCGCGGTTTTCCGCCCGAACATGCCGTTTCATCGACCAACGAGCGCCGGTGAACCGGCCCCAGGAAAGGTACGATCGCCATGACCACCCGTGACCTGGGCCTCGTCGCCCTGATGGCCGCCGTCATCGTCGCCCTCGGCGCCGTGCCGGCGATCCCGCTCGCCGGCGGCGTGCCGATCACGCTGCAGTCGATGGGCGTGATGCTCGCCGGCCTCGTCCTCGGCCCGCGGCGCGGCGCGGCGACGGTTCTGGTGGTGATCGCGCTGGTGGCCCTCGGACTGCCGGTGCTGTCGGGCGGACGCGGCGGTCTCGCCGTCTTCGTCGGGCCGACGGCCGGCTTCCTCTTCGGCTGGGTCCTCGCCGCCTTCGTCACCGGCTTCCTCGCCCAGGTGCTCGAGGCGACGGAGAAGTCGACGCTGGTCCGCACCGCGCAGCTGACGCTTGCGGCGATCGCCGGCGGCATCGTCGTGCTCTACCTCTGCGGCATCCTGTGGCTCGCCTTCTTCGTCAAGATGGGGCTCGCCAAGGCCTTCATGGTGTCGCTGCCCTTCGTCCCCGGCGACCTCGCCAAGGCGATCGTCGCGGCCCTGGTGACGGTGAAGGTGCGTCAGGCGGTGGCGATCGAGCGGCGGTGAGGGGGTGGGTCCCGCTCCTCACTTCCCGTCGCAAGGGGCGGATCGAGAGCTGATCGAAGACGTACACGATGCTTCGAGACGGCGTCCTCCCGGACGCCTCCTCAGCATGAGGCGTTTGTTTTGGTTCGACCATTCATCGACGCCTCATGCTGAGGAGCGCTCGGAACGAGCGCGTCTCGAAGCATCGCGCCCCGACCTCACCCCCCGCCGCGCTCCCGTCTCAACCGCGCCCAGTACTCCAGCCGCTTGCGGATCTCGCGTTCGAAGCCGCGCTCCGGCGGATCGTAGAAGCGCTTGCGGCCGAGTTTTTCGGGGAAGTAGTCCTGGCCGGAGAAGGCGTCGGGCTGGTCGTGGTCGTAGAGGTAGCCCTCGGAGTAACCTTCCGACTTCATCAGCTTGGTCGGCGCGTTGAGGATGTGTTTCGGAGGCGGCAGCGAGCCGGCCTCCTTCGCAGCCCTGGTCGCCGCCTTGTAGGCGGTGTAGACGGCGTTCGACTTCGGCGCGGTCGCGACATAGACCAGCGCCTGGGCGATCGCCAACTCGCCCTCGGGGCTGCCGAGAAAATCGAAGGCGTCCTTCGCCGCATTGGCGACCACCAGCGCCTGCGGATCGGCCAGCCCGATGTCCTCGACCGCCATGCGGACGATGCGGCGGGCGATGTAGAGCGGCGATTCGCCGGCGTCGAACATGCGGGCGAGGTAGTAGAGCGCCGCATCGGGGTCGGAGCCGCGCACCGACTTGTGCAGCGCCGACATCAGATTGTAGTGGCCGTCCTGGCTCTTGTCGTAGATCGGCGCGCGTCGCTGGACGACATCCTGCAGCGTCGCCGCATCGAAGATCTCACCTTCGTGGGCGGCGCGCAGCACGTCCTCGGCGAGGGTCAGCGCGGCGCGGCCGTCGCCGTCGGCCATGCGCACGAGGACGGCGCGAGCCTCGTCGTCGAGCGGCAGCGGGCGGGCGAGTTCGGCCTCGGCGCGGTCGAGCAGCTTGGCGATCGCCGCCTCGTCGAGCGACTTGAAGGACAGGACATGGGCGCGGGAGAGCAGCGCCGCATTGAGTTCGAAGGACGGGTTCTCGGTGGTCGCGCCGACCAGCACGATGGTGCCGTCCTCCATGACGGGCAGGAAGCTGTCGAGCTGGGCGCGATTGAAGCGATGGATCTCGTCGACGAAGAGCAGCGTGCCACGCCCGAGCGAACGGCGACCGCGCGCCGCCTCGAACACCTTCTTCAGGTCGGCGACGCCGGTGAAGATCGCCGAGACCTGTTCGAATTCGAGGTCGGTCTCGTGGGCGAGGAGGCGCGCCACGGTGGTCTTACCCGTCCCCGGCGGACCCCAGAAGATCAGCGAGCCGAGCGAGCCGGATCGCAGCATGCGGGTGATGGTGCCGCCCTCGCCGACGAGATGGTCCTGCCCGACGACGTCGGCGAGCCGCTTCGGCCGCAGCCGATCGGCGAGCGGCCGCGGGGCGGCACGTTCGAGACCGGCGGCGGCAAAGAGATCGGACATGTCCCGAGTTCCTTTTCGGCTCCCTGCCGGTCGTTCTGCCTACCGACCCGGACCGCTCCTCTTCCGGCCCCTCGCGTGGCTCGGGGCGTTCGTCGCTCACGAAGCTCCACCGGAGCTTCGTGTCCGAGCCGCCGGCTCGGACCGCTCCTCACCCTCTGAACGCCAATCTCACCTGCTGGCCGTCGCGTTGGATGACCAGACGCCAGAGGTAGGTGTCGGCCTGCGCCGCCTGCAACAGGGTGCGCGTGTCGCCGATCCTCACGCCGTTGATCTCGAGGATCAGGTCGCCCTTCTGGAAGCCGACGCGCGAGGCCGGCGAGCCGGCGACGACATCGGCGACCGCGACGCCCCGCAAGTCGAAGGGCAGACGCAGTTCTTCGGAGACCGCCGGAGACAGGTTGACCACCGTCGACCCGGCGAAGGGCGACGAGCCCTCGATGACGCGTTGGTCGCGCGGCACGGTTTCCGGCGCGGCGAGCGAGGCGATGTCGACGACGCCCTGCGTCTTGCCGCGCCGCACCTCGACCTTCACCGCGCCACCGAGCGGACGGTTGCCGAAGCGGAAACCGAAGCTGTCGGGATCGTCGACCTCGTGACCATCGATGGTGAGCAGGAGATCGCCGACCTTGAGGCCGGCCTGCGCCGCCGGCCCGCCGGCGACGACGCCGGCAACCAGCACGCCCTGCGGCCGTGGCAGGCCGAGGCTCTCGGCGACGTCGGCGGTGACGTTCTCGAGGGTGGCGCCGAGCCAGGGGCGGCGCACCTTGTTGCCGGTCTTGGCCTGATCGACGACGAAGCGGACGGTGGTCGCGGGAATGGCGAAACCGATGCCGATCGAGCCGCCGGACTTCGAATAGATCGCCGAGGGCACGCCGACGAGGCGGCCCTGGAGATCGACCAGCGCGCCGCCGGAGTTGCCGGGATTGATCGCCGCGTCGGTCTGGATGAAGAAGCGATAGTCGGCGACGCCGACCTGGGTGCGGGCGAGCGCCGAGACGATGCCCTGGGTCACCGTTTGGCCGACGCCGAAGGGATTGCCGATGGCGAGCACCAGATCGCCGACCTGGAGGCCCTCGCTGTCGCCGATCTCGGCGAAGGGATAGTCGCCCTTGTCGCGGATCTTGATCACCGCGAGGTCGGTGCGCTCGTCCTTGAGGACGATGTCGGCCTCGAACTCGCGCTTGTCGGCGAGCGCCACCTTCACGTCGGTGGCGTCCTTGATGACGTGGTGGTTGGTGACGATCAGGCCGGAGCGGTCGACGATGGTGCCGGAGCCGAGCGACGATTCCATCCGCGACCGCGGCATGCCGCCGCCGCCGAAGAACTGGCGGAACAGCGGATCGTCGAAGAGCGGCGACATCGCCTGTTGCTGCACCTTGCGGGTGGCGTAGACGTTGACGACCGCCGGGGCGACCTTGCGGACGATCGGCGCGAAGGACAACGCGATCTGGGCACGGTTCTCGGGCACCACGGTGGTCTGGGCGATCGCGGCGATCGGCGCGACGAACAGCGCCGCGAACGCGAGGGAAACGAGGGTCTTCGCCTTCATCGAACGATTCTCCGAATGGTCGTCGAGATGTAGGACGTCGGGCGGGCGCGCGCCAGTCGCGGCGCTCGTGTGGGGACTTCTCCTTGCCCTCCCCTCGTGGCGAAAACGCGGAAGAGGGCGGCCGAGCCGCCCTCTTGCTTCATCTCGTCGCGAGCCGTCGCTCAGAGGTGCTGGCCGTTGACGCCGGCGAAGACCGCAGCGTAGGCGCCGCGCTCGGCGGCGTGGCGCAGCGTCCGGCAGCGCTCGACGATCACTTCCGGCGGGGTCGGCTCGGCCGAGAGGATGCCCATGACCTCGGTGATGAAATCGGCGAGCGGCATGGCATTCGGATCGGACGCCTGGAAGTCGCCGAGCAGCGTCGTCTGGACATAGGGCGGCGCCAGTTCGACCACCTCGACCGAGGTGCCCGCCAACTGATGGCGCAGCGACTCGGAGTAGGAGTGCAGCGCCGCCTTGGTCGCCGAATAGGTCGGCGTCGCCGCCAGCGGCACGAAGGCGAGGCCGGAGGTGACGTTGATCACGGTCGCCCGCGGTCGGCTCGTCAGATGCGGCAACAGGTGCGCCGTCAGCCGGATCGGGCCGAGCAGGTTGGTGACGACGGTCGCCTCGGCGTCGGCGAGATGAGCGGGCGTGGTGACGTCCTCCCTGCGCATGATGCCGGCGTTGTTGACCACCCCGTCGAGATCCGGGTGGGCGGCGACCAGGCGGGCGGCGAAATCGGCGATCGCCTCGGCGCTGGTCACGTCGAGGACCATCGACGCCATGCCGGGGTTCACCGCCGTGACTTCGGCGAGCAGATCGGCGCGACGGCCGGCGATGATCACCCGGGCGCCGCGGGCGTGGAGCGCTTCGGCGAGGCCGCGGCCGATGCCGCTGGCGCCGCCGGTGACGAGGAGGGTGCGGTCTTCGAACTTCATGGGTGGCCCCTTTCTTCGGTTGCGTGAGGCAAGAATAGGATCCATGCTCTCTATTGGTAAGAAGGCACTCGAAATATCTATACTTACCAGAAAGAGAGTGTCGAATGACGGACAAGTCGCAGGCCGACTCGCTCTTCGCCCCGGCGTGCAACAGCCCCTCGCCCGAGGACCCCGCGGTCGAGGCGCTGGTGACGGCGATCATCGGTCAGGTGGCGGACAAGTGGACGCTCTTGATCCTCGAGGCGCTGACCGAGGGCGGCGTCATGCGCTTCGGCCGGATCGGCAAGGCGGTCGGCGACATCAGCCAGAAGATGCTGACCAAGACCCTGCGCGACATGGAGCGGCTGGGGCTCGTCTCCCGCACCGTCCATCCCGTGGTGCCGCCGCACGTCGACTACGCGCTGACCGACCTCGGTCACTCGCTCGGCGCGGCCTTCTGCGGGGTGTGGACCTGGGCGGCGGAGAACCGCGAACGGATCGACGCGGCACGGGCGGCGTTCGATGCGCGAGAACGGCGGTGATCGAGGTGCGATGTCCGTGAGCGATGGTTCGAGACGGAGCACCGCCCCGAAACAGGTGCATCGGCCCCGAATGCGAAAAGGGCGCCCTCGCGGGCGCCCTTCGAATTCTCACCGAGGCGAGCCGATCACTCGGCCGCTTCTTCGGCCTCGCGGCGGGCGCGGTCCTCGGCGCCCTTGGCGGCGACGTCGCGATCGACGAACTCGATGACGCCGACGGCGGCGTTGTCACCGTGACGGAAGCCGGCCTTGAGGACGCGGGTGTAGCCGCCGTTGCGGTCCTTGTAGCGCGGGCCGATGACGTCGAAGAGCTTCTTGACGGCCTTCTCGTCGCGGATCTGGGCGACGGCGTTGCGGCGGGAGTTGAGGTCGCCGCGCTTGGCCAGCGTCACCAGCTTCTCGACGATCGGACGCAGGTCCTTCGCCTTCGGCAGGGTGGTGACGATCTGCTCGTGGGTGATGAGGGAGGCCGCCATGTTGGCGAACATCGCCTTGCGATGTTCCCAGGTGCGGTTGAACTTGCGGCCAGCGTTGCCGTGACGCATCGGTCTTCTCCGGGTGCTGCGGGCCGGGTCTCCCCTGCCCTCGTGCGGCGATCTCGCGATCGGCGCTGCGGTGGTCGGTTCTCCCGTACGCGACGGGAGCCCCGGTTCGTCACCGTGGCACCCCGGGTATTGTGCGTCCGGGCTTGGAAGTCTCTGTAACCCTCCCCTCCGACAACACCGGGCCGTTCGAGGAGTGTGGGACCGGGGCGAACCCCGATCCGAATTTCGAGAGGCGTCTTACAGCCTCGAGAACCGCTCGAGAAGTCCCCTTTCGGGAAAAACTCAGAGCTGGTGATCTTCGTAGCGCTTGGCGAGCTCTTCGATGTTCTCCGGCGGCCAGTTGGTGACCTCCATGCCGAGATGGAGACCCATCTGGGCGAGAACTTCCTTGATCTCGTTGAGCGACTTGCGGCCGAAGTTCGGGGTGCGGAGCATCTCGGCTTCGGTCTTCTGGATGAGGTCGCCGATGTAGACGATGTTGTCGTTCTTCAGGCAGTTCGCCGAACGCACCGACAGTTCGAGCTCGTCGACCTTCTTGAGCAGCGCCGGGTTGAAGGCGAGCTCCGGGATCTTCTCCTCGACCTCGGCCTTCCGCGGCTCTTCGAAGTTCACGAAGATCGCCAGCTGGTCCTGCAGGATGCGGGCGGCGTAGGCGACCGCGTCGTCCGGCGAGACGGAACCGTCGGTCTCGACCGACAGCGTCAGCTTGTCGTAGTCGAGAACCTGGCCCTCACGGGTGTTCTCGACCTTGTAGGAGACCTTCTTGACCGGCGAATAGAGGCTGTCGACCGGGATCATGCCGATCGGAGCGTCCTCGGGACGGTTGCGGTCGGCCGGGACGTAGCCCTTGCCGGTGGCGACGGTCAGCTCCATGCGGATCTCGGCGCCCTCGTCGAGGGTGCAGATGACCAGCTCCGGATTGAGGATCTCGATGTCGCCGACGGTCTGGATGTCGCCGGCGGTGACGACGCCCGGGCCCTGCTTGCGCACGACCATGCGCTTGGGACCCTCGCCCTGCATCTTGACCGAGATCTCCTTGATGTTGAGGACGATGTCGGTCACGTCCTCACGCACGCCGGGGATCGAGGAGAACTCGTGCAGGACGCCGTCGATCTGGACGGCGGTCACGGCCGCGCCCTGGAGCGAGGACAGAAGCACGCGGCGCAGCGCGTTGCCGAGGGTGAGGCCGAAGCCCCGCTCCAGCGGCTCGGCGACCACGGTGGCGAGACGCTTGGCGTCGTCGCCGGGCTTCACCTCGAGCTTGTTCGGGCGGATCAGCTCTTGCCAGTTCTTGTGGATGGTCACGTTCGCACCTCGAAGGGCTCGCGGCGGGATATCGGTGGCGTCTTCCACCCTGCCCGCCTTCCGGCCCTGGTTCGTGATCTGAAAACGACGATGCGGCGGGGAGACGACCCGCCGCTCGAAACCCGAGACGCGCGGCTACCGCGCGTCCCGGAGAAGAGAAAGATCAGACGCGACGACGCTTGCGCGGACGGCAACCGTTGTGCGGGATCGGGGTGACGTCGCGGATCGAAGTCACCATGAAGCCGGCCGCCTGGAGAGCGCGCAGCGCGGATTCACGGCCCGAACCGGGGCCACGGACTTCCACCTCGATGGTGCGCATGCCGTGCTCGGCGGCCTTGCGGGCGGCGTCTTCGGCGGCGACCTGGGCGGCGTAGGGGGTCGACTTGCGCGAGCCCTTGAAGCCGAGAGCACCGGCCGACGACCAGGAGATCGTGTTGCCCTGCGCGTCGGTGATGGTGATCATGGTGTTGTTGAACGTGGAGTTCACGTGAGCGACGCCCGACGTGATGTTCTTGCGTTCACGACGGCGAACGCGGGTGGCTTCCTTGGCCATGGACTGTCCTTACCTTCGATCTCTACACCGCCGTAATGCCGGCGGCTCCACCGGGACGATCGCCTCTCGGCGGCGCCCCTCGAATCTGCTTCCGTCGGTCGCCGTCGACCGACGAAATCACTTCTTCTTGCCGGCGATCGGCTTGGCCGGACCCTTGCGGGTGCGGGCATTGGTGTGGGTGCGCTGACCGCGGACCGGAAGGCCGCGACGATGGCGCAGGCCGCGGTAGCAGCCGAGGTCCATCAGGCGCTTGATGTTCATCGCCACGTCACGACGCAGGTCGCCTTCGACCATGTAGTCGCGGTCGATGACTTCGCGGATCTGCAGCACCTCGGCGTCGCTGAGGTCCTGGACGCGACGGTCGTACGCGATGTTGACCTTCTCCATGATCTCGTCGGCCTTCTTGGGGCCGATGCCATGGATGTACTGGAGCGCGATGACGACGCGCTTGTTGGTCGGAATGTTCACGCCTGCGATGCGGGCCACGGTCTCTCTCCAGATTACGTCCGCGAGAGCACCATCCGATGCGCTCGGGTCATTTGCCGTCACCGAACCCGTTCGGACGCGAACAGATCGGCAGCCGGACACTCCACGTTTCCGGCGCCGATCGCGGATTCAGCGATGTGGCCGGTGTGATAACGGATTCCAGGACCGGGTGCAACCACTCGGTCCTGGAATCCGGCGCGCGCGGCGCGGGTCTCGGAAAGCCTCGGCGCGTATCGCCGCGCCGAGGAAATTCGCTCCGCTTCAGGCGCCGAGAACGGCACCGATGGCGGCGGTGACCTCGTCGATCGACGCCATGCCGTCGACGGTCTTCAGCTCGCCGGTCGAGGCGTAGTAGCTCGACAGCGGCGCGGTCTTCTCCTGGTACTCGCCGAGCCGCTTGCGGAAGCTCTCGGGATTGTCGTCGGCACGCGGGATGCCGCCGGCAGCGAGGGTTTCCTTGACGCGGTTCTCCATGCGGGCGACGAGCGCGTCCGTATCGACCACCAATTCGACGACGGCGTCGAGCTTCATGCCCTTCGAGGCGAGCATCCTGGTCAGCGCCTCGGCCTGCGGCACGGTGCGCGGGAAGCCGTCGAGGATGAAGCCGTTGGCGCAGTCCTTCTCGTCGATGCGATCGGAGACGACGCCGATGACGATGTCGTCGGAGACGAGACCTCCGGCTTCCATCACCGCCTTGGCCGCGAGACCGACCGGCGTGCCGGCCTTGACGGCGGCGCGCAGCATGTCGCCCGTCGACAACTGCACCAAGCCGTGCTTCTCGACCAGCCGGGCGGCCTGCGTTCCCTTACCGGCGCCCGGCGGTCCGAGCAGAATGAGCCTCATCGACGTCCTCCCCTGAGCTTCGCCCGCTTGATCAGTCCTTCGTACTGATGAGCGAGCAGGTGTCCCTGAATCTGCGACACCGTGTCCATGGTCACCGAGACCACGATCAACAGCGACGTGCCGCCGAAATAGAACGGGACACCCGTCCAGGAAATGAGGAATTCGGGTAATAGACACACGAGCACGATGTAGATCGCACCGAGCACGGTGATGCGGGTGAGCACATAGTCGATGTACTCGGCGGTGCGCTCGCCCGGGCGGATGCCGGGGATGAAGCCGCCGTGCTTCTTCAGATTGTCGGCGGTGTCGGTCGGATTGAAGACGATCGCCGTGTAGAAGAAGCAGAAGAAGATGATCAGCGCCGCGTACATGACCATGTAGAGCGGCTGACCGTGGCCGAGCAACGCCGTCACCGTGGTCAACCAGCCCGAGGTCTGTCCCGACTGGAAGTTGGCGATGGTCGCCGGCACCAGCAGCAGCGACGAGGCGAAGATCGGCGGGATGACGCCGGCGGTGTTCAGCTTCAGCGGCAGGTGCGAGGACTGCCCCTGCATGATCTGATTGCCGACCTGGCGCTTCGGGTACTGGATGATCAGGCGGCGCTGGGCGCGCTCGAAGAACACCACGACGCCGACGACGACGATCGCGACGATGATGATGCCGAGGATCGCCACCGTCGAGATCGCGCCCTGACGGCCGAGTTCGAGGGTGCCGGCGATGGCACTCGGCAGGCCCGCGACGATGCCGGCGAAGATGATCAGCGACGTACCGTTGCCGATGCCGCGCGAAGTGATCTGTTCACCCAGCCACATCAGGAAGAGCGTGCCGCCGACCAGCGTGATGGTCGCGGTCAGACGGAAGAACATGCCCGGCGTGGCGACGACGCCGGTGGCGCCCTCGAGGCCGACGGCGATGCCCCAGGCCTGGAAGATCGCCAGGATCACCGTCAGGTAACGGGTGTACTGGTTGAGCTGCTTGCGGCCCGATTCGCCTTCCTTCTTCAGCGCTTCCCACGACGGAATGACCGTCGTCATCAGCTGCACGATGATCGAGGCGGAGATGTAGGGCATGATCCCCAGCGCCAGGATGGCCATTCGGCCGACCGCGCCGCCGGAGAACATGTTGAACAGGCCGATGATGCCGGTCTGGGCGTTCTGGAACGCCTTTGCGAGCGCGCCGGCGTCGATGCCCGGCAGCGGCAGGTAGGTGCCGAGCCGATACACGAGAAGCGCACCCAGCGTGAACCAGATGCGCTTCTTGAGTTCCTCGGCCTTGCCGAAGGCACCCCAGTTGAGGTTGGCTGCGAGCTGTTCGGCAGCGGAAGCCATGGTCCACTCGTCTCCGGTGCTGCTGTCGAGGAGCCGTCTCGAAGCCCCCGCGAAGAGGGTCCCCCAGACGACGACGGGGCGACGTCGGATCCTCAGGACCCTCGATCGCCCCCGTATCGGTTATCCGATCCTGTGGTCGCGCGCCACCCCCGAGGGTATCGCACGCGAACATCCGCGGGGGCGGCCGATCACTCGGCCGCTTCCGCCTTCTTCTTCTCGGCGACGGCGACCTTGCCGCCGGCCTTCTCGACCGCCGCGATCGCCGGGGCGGAGCCGCCCGCGATCTCGAAGGTCAGCGCGCCCTTGGGCTCGCCCGGACCGATGAGACGGACACCGTCCTTGACGCGGCGGATCACGCCGGCGGCCTTGAGGGCCTCCGCGGTGATCGCGCTCTTGGCGTCGAGCTTGCCGGCGTCGATCGCCGCCTGGACGCGGGCCACCGAAACCTCGTTGTAGTCGAGGCGGAAGATGTTGTTGAAGCCGCGCTTCGGCAGGCGGCGATGCAGCGGCATCTGACCACCTTCGAAGCCCTTGACGGCGACGCCGGAGCGCGCCTTCTGGCCCTTGACACCCTTGCCCGACGTCTTGCCGAGGCCGGAGCCGATGCCGCGACCGAGGCGCTTGCCCTTCTTGGCGGCGCCGATGTTGTCGGAGATCTCGTTGAGCTTCATCGCTCGGTCCTTTCTCAGTTCTCGTCGACGACGCGAACGAGATGGGCGACCTTGGCGATCATGCCGCGCACCGCCGGAGTATCCTCCAGGGTCGAGCGACGATGACGCTTGTTGAGGCCGAGGCCGATCAGGGTCTTCTCCTGGACGTCCGGCCGGCGGATCGGGCTACCGACCTGCTCGATCGTGATGGTCTTCGACATGGGTCCTGCCCCTGTGTTCTTCAATACCGGCCGCGTCCCCTCCCCTCACGAAGAGGAGACCGCCGGTCCGTCTCACGCGTCCGCCGAGGCGTCCGCGCCCTCGGAGCCGCGACGGGCCTGGAGGGTCGAAACCTTCATGCCGCGGCGAGCGGCGACGGAGCGCGGGCTGTCTTCGGCCTTGAGCGCATCGAACGTGGCCCGCACCATGTTGTACGGGTTCGACGAGCCCATCGACTTCGCCACGACGTCCTGGACGCCGAGGGTCTCGAAGACGGCGCGCATCGGGCCGCCGGCGATGATGCCGGTACCGGCCGGAGCCGCACGGACGACGACCCGGCCGGCGCCATGATGGCCGACCACGTCGTGATGGAGGGTGCGACCCTCGCGCAGCGACACGCGGATCATGCCGCGCTTGGCCGCTTCGGTGGCCTTGCGGATCGCCTCGGGCACCTCGCGAGCCTTGCCGTGGCCGAAGCCGACGCGGCCCTTCTGGTCGCCGACGACGACGAGGGCGGCGAAGCCGAAACGACGGCCGCCCTTCACCACCTTGGCGACGCGGTTGATGTGCACCAACCGGTCGACGAATTCGCTGTCGCGTTCTTCCCGCTCACGCGTTGCCATGTCTGTTCTTCCCTCGAGCGCAGCCCTCGCGGCGCGCCATGGATTTTGATCAGAAGTCGAGGCCACCCTCACGGGCGGCGTCGGCGAGAGCCTTGACCCGGCCGTGGTAGATGAAGCGTCCGCGGTCGAACACGACCTGCTTCACACCGGCGGCCAGCGCCCGCTCGGCGACGAGCTTGCCGACGGCTTCCGCCGCGGCCTTGTCGGCACCGGTCTTCAGGCTGCCCTTGAGCGAGGTTTCCAGGGTCGACGCGGCGGCGACGGTCTTGCCGTTCGCATCGTCGATGACCTGCGCGTAGATGTTCTTCGACGAGCGATGAACCGAGAGCCGGGGACGGCCGTTCGCCGCCGCCTTGACGGCACGGCGCACGCGATCGGCGCGACGCTCCGTAGTGGTCTTGTTGGCCATGGCGGCAGCTCCTTACTTCTTCTTGCCTTCCTTGCGGAAGATCTTCTCGGTCGAGTACTTGACACCCTTGCCCTTGTAGGGCTCGGGACCACGCCACTCGCGGATCTCCGCGGCGACCTGACCGACCTGCTGCTTATCGATGCCGGAGACCGTGATCTGGTCCTGCTTGGCGCCACCGACGACGATGGTGATGCCTTCCGGAACCGGGAACAGCACGTCGTGGCTGTAACCGAGCGACAGCGTGAGCGTCTTGCCGTTGAGGGCGGCCTTGTAACCGACGCCGTTGATCTCGAGCTTCTTCTCGAAGCCCTTCGACACGCCGGTGACGAGGTTGGAGATCATCGTCCGCGACATGCCCCACAGCGAACGGGCGAGCTTGGACTCGTCCCGCGGCGCGACGGCGATGCCTTCGTCACCCTTGGTGACTTCGACGAGATCGTGGACGGTGAAGGACAGAGCGCCCTTCGGTCCCTTGACGTTGACGGCCTGGCCCGCGACTTCCGCGGTGACCCCGGCGGGAACCGGCACGGCCTTCTTTCCGATGCGCGACATGATGTGGCTCCTCAGAAGACCTTGCAGAGGACCTCGCCGCCGACATTGGCCTCACGCGCCGAATGATCGGCCATGACGCCCTTCGGGGTCGAGAGAATGGTGACGCCGAGGCCGTTGGCGACGCGCGGGATGTTCTGCACCGAGGTGTAGACCCGGCGGCCCGGCTTGGACACGCGAGAGATCTCGCGGATCACCGGCTGGCCGTCGAAGTACTTCAGCTCGATCTCGAACTCCGACTTGCCGCCGTCGAACTCGACCTTGGAATAGCCGCGGATGTAGCCCTCAGACTTCAGCACGTCGAGCAGATTGCCGCGCAGCTTGGAGGCCGGGGTCGACACCTTGGACTTCTTCCGGAGCTGAGCGTTCCGGATACGGGTGAGCATATCGCCCAGAGGATCGGTCATGGTCATGGGGATCGTTTCCTCACCAGCTCGACTTCACCAGGCCCGGGATGGCGCCCATGTTGCCCAGTTCACGCAGAGAGACGCGCGACATCTTCAGCTTGCGATAATAGGCACGCGGACGACCGGTGACTTCGCAGCGGTTGCGGATGCGCACCTTGGCGCCGTTGCGCGGCATTTCGGCGAGTTTCATCACCGCCTGCATGCGCTCATCCGGCGAGGTCTCGCGATTCATGATCGCGGCCTTCAGTTCCGTGCGCTTCTTGAGATCGCGCGCCGTCATCTTGCGACGGCGGTTGTTCTTCTCGATCGAGCTCTTCTTGGCCATGTCTTTCCTATCCTCTGCCGTAACGGCTCACTGACGGAACGGGAAGTTGAAGAGCTTGAGCAGCTCCCGGGCTTCCTCGTCGGTCTTCGCCGTCGTACAGACGATGATGTCCATACCCCAGATCTGGTCCACTTTGTCGTAGTTGATCTCGGGGAACACGATGTGTTCCTTCACGCCCATGGCATAGTTGCCACGGCCGTCGAAGCTCTTGGGGTTCAGGCCGCGGAAGTCACGAACGCGCGGCAGCGCGATGGTGACCAGACGGTCCAGGAACTCGTACATGCGGGTCTTGCGGAGGGTGACCTTCGCACCGATCGGCATGTTCTCTCGGATCTTGAACTGCGCGATCGCCTTGCGGGCGCGGGTGACGACCGGCTTCTGGCCGGCGATCAGCGCGAGATCCGCAGCGGCGACGGACGCCTTCTTCGAGTCGGCGGTGGCTTCACCGACGCCCATGTTGAGGACGATCTTGTCGAGGACCGGCACTTCGAACGCGTTCTTGTAGCCGAACTTCTCGATCATCTTCGGACGCACCACTTCGTCGTAGTGCTTCTTCATGCGCGGCAGCGCGACGACGTTGTCAGCCATCGATCAGGTCTCCCGTGCGCTTGGCGACACGAACCTTGCGGCCGTCGTCCAGCTTCTTGAAGCCGACGCGGGTCGGCTTGCCGTCCTTGTCCGCGATGGCGAGGTTGGACAGGTGGATCGGCGCCTCTTTCGAGATGATGCCACCTTCGTTCACGCCCTGCGGCTTCTGATGCCGCTGAACCATGTTGACGCCACGAACGAGCGCACGCTCTTCCGTCGGCATCACCTGGATCACTTCGCCCGAACGGCCCTTGTCACGGCCGGCGAGCACGACGACCTTGTCGCCCTTCTTGATCTTCGCCGCCATCACAGCACCTCGGGAGCCAGCGAGAGGATCTTCGTGTGGTTCTTGGCGCGGAGTTCGCGCGGAACCGGTCCGAAGATACGAGTACCGATCGGCTCCTTCTGATTGTTGATCAGAACGGCCGCGTTACGGTCGAAACGGATCACCTGACCGTCCGCCCGATGGATGTCCTTCGACACGCGCACGACGACCGCCTTCATGACGTCGCCCTTCTTCACGCGTCCGCGCGGGATCGCTTCCTTCACCGACACCACGATGATGTCGCCGATGGTCGCGTACTTCCGCTTCGAGCCGCCGAGCACCTTGATGCACATGACGCGCTTGGCACCCGAATTGTCGGCGACGTCGAGGTTGGTCTGCATTTGAATCATGACCGACCGCCTTTCTTAAATCTTCGTCGCCGAGGCTCAGGCCGCGCCGACCGGACCGAGAACAACCCACCGCTTGTTTTTCGACAGCGGACGGCCTTCCTCGATCGCGACCTGGTCGCCGACCTTGAACCGGTTTTCTTCGTCGTGGGCGTGATACTTCTTCGAACGACGCACGGTCTTCTTCAGAAGCGGATGGGTGAAGCGACGCTCCACCTCGACCACGATGGTCTTGTCGTTCTTGTCGCTGACGACGACGCCCTGCAGCACGCGCTTCGGCATGGCCGTCTCCTCAATTGCCGCGCTTGGCGGTGATGACGGTCTCGATCCGCGCGATGTCGCGACGGACCTGGCGCACCCGCGCCGTGTTCTCGAGCTGTCCGGTGGCCTTCTGGAAGCGAAGGTTGAACTGCTCTTTCTTCAGCTTGGCGAGCTCGTCGGTGAGTTCGTCGGCCGTCTTCGTCCGAATGTCGGCGATCTTCATCGGTCAACTCCCTCAGTCGGCGATACGCTCGATGAAGCGGGTGCGGATCGGCAGCTTGGCGGCTCCGAGCCGCAGCGCCTCTTCGGCCACTTCATGGCTGACGCCGTCGATTTCGAACAGGATGCGCCCGGGCTTGACGCGGCACGCCCAATATTCGGGAGCGCCCTTGCCCTTACCCATGCGCACTTCGGTCGGCTTCGACGAAACCGGAACATCGGGGAACACGCGGATCCACACGCGACCCTGACGCTTCATCTGACGGGTGATCGCGCGGCGGGCCGCTTCGATCTGCCGGGCGGTGACCCGCTCCGGCTCCAGCGCCTTCAGTCCGTAGGAGCCGAAGTCGAGGTTGAAGCCACCCTTGGCGGCACCCTTGATCCGGCCCTTGAACTGCTTGCGGAACTTCGTGCGCTTAGGCTGCAGCATCGTCGTTCTCTCTCATCTTTCCTTGCAGCCGGCCTCAGGCCCGCTCGCTGTCCCGCTCACGATCGCGACGACCGCGTCCACGACGCTCACCGTCCCGATCCCGATCGCGCTCACGACCCTCGGGGCGCTCGCGACGGGTGTTGTCCGGCTCCTGCGCCTTCCGCTCGGAAGCCATCGGATCGTGCTCGAGGATCTCACCCTTGAAGATCCACACCTTGATGCCGCAGGTGCCGTAGGCGGTGACCGCGGTGGCGACACCGAAGTCGATGTCCGCACGCAGGGTGTGCAGCGGAACGCGGCCCTCGCGGTACCACTCGAGACGGGCGATTTCCGCGCCACCGAGACGACCGGAGGCGTTGATGCGGATGCCCTCGGCGCCGAAGCGCATCGCCGACTGGACCGAGCGCTTCATGGCGCGACGGAAGGCGACGCGGCGCTCGAGCTGCTGGGCGATCGAAGCGGCCACCAGGTTGGCATCGGTCTCGGGCTTGCGCACCTCGACGATGTTGATGTGCACTTCCGAGTCGGTCAGCTTCGACACGCCCTTGCGGATCTTGTCGATGTCGCCGCCCTTCTTGCCGATGACGACGCCCGGACGCGCGGTGTGGATCGTGACGCGGCACTTCTTGTGCGGACGCTCGATCACCACCTTCGACACGGCGGCCTGCTTCAGCTCGGCGAGCAGATACTTACGGATCGCGAGATCCTCGTGCAGCAGCTTGCCGTACTCGCCCTTGCCGGCGTACCAGCGGGAATCCCAGGTCCGGTTGATGCCGAGCCGGAGACCGATCGGGTTGACCTTCTGTCCCATCAGGCGGACTCCACTTCGCGGACGACGATCGTCAGGTTCGAGAACGGCTTTTCGACACGGCTGGCGCGACCGCGGGCACGAGCGTGGAAACGCTTCATGACCAGAGCCTTGCCGACGTGGGCCTGGGCGACGACGAGGCTGTCGACGTCCAGTTCATGGTTGTTCTCGGCGTTCGCGATCGCGCTCTCGAGCGTCTTCTTGACGTCCTTGGCGATGCGCTTGCGGGAGAAGGTCAGGTCCGCCAGAGCGGTGGAGACCTTCTTGCCACGGATCAGAGCGGCGACGAGGTTGAGCTTCTGAGGGCTCACGCGGATCATCCGCGCGACGGCCTGAGCCTCGGTGTCCTTCAGCGCCCGTTCGGTCTTCGACTTCGACATGGGGCTTACTTCCTCTTCGCCTTCTTGTCGGCAGCGTGACCATAGTAGGTCCGGGTCGGCGAGTACTCACCGAACTTCTGACCGACCATTTCCTCGCTGACGAGGACCGGAATGTGCTTCTGACCGTTGTACACGCCGAAGGTCAGACCGACGAAGTGCGGCAGGATCGTGGAGCGACGGCTCCAGATCTTGATCACTTCATTCCGGCTCGACGAACGAGCCTTCTCGGCCTTCTTCAGGAGGTAACCGTCGACGAACGGGCCTTTCCAGACAGAACGAGCCATGACCTCACTTACCCTTCTTGGCGTGCCGCGAGCGGACGATGAACTTGTTCGTCGCCTTGTTCGACCGGGTCTTCTTGCCCTTGGTCGGCTTGCCCCACGGGGTGACCGGATGACGACCACCGGAGGTGCGGCCTTCGCCACCACCGTGCGGGTGGTCGACGGGGTTCATGGCGACACCGCGGTTGTGCGGACGACGACCGAGCCAACGGGAACGACCCGCCTTGCCCGCCGACGTGTTCATGTTGTCCGGGTTCGAAACCGCGCCGACGGTGGCGAGGCAGGACCCGAGGATCAGACGCTGCTCGCCCGACATCAGGCGAACGATGACGTAGCCCTGGTCGCGACCGACGATCTGCGCATAGGCGCCGGCCGATCGGGCGATCTGACCACCCTTGCCCGGCTTGATCTCCACGTTGTGGACGATCGTGCCGACCGGGATGTTGCCGATCGGCATGGCGTTGCCGGGCTTCACGTCGACCGAGGTGCCGGCGACGACGGTGTCACCCACGGCCAGACGCTGCGGCGCCAGGATGTAGGAGAGCTCGCCGTCCGCATAGCGCACCAGAGCGATGAAGGCGGTACGGTTGGGGTCGTACTCGAGCCGTTCCACGGTCGCCGGCACGTCGACCTTGCGACGCTTGAAGTCGACGATGCGGTAGGTCCGCTTGTGACCGCCACCGATGAAGCGCGCCGTGACGCGGCCGGTGTTGTTGCGGCCGCCGGACTTCGACAGGCCTTCGGTGAGCGCCTTGACCGGCTTGCCCTTGTAGAGAGCCGAGCGGTCGACGATGACCAGCTGACGGAGGCTGGGCGTGACCGGATTGAAGGTCTTCAGAGCCATGGTTGTCTACCCTTCGTGCCTTCAGAGACCGGTCGTGATGTCGATCTTGTGGCCCTCGGCGAGGGTCACGATCGCTTTCTTCACGTCGCCCTGCTTACCGACGAAGCCCTTGAAACGCTTCACCTTACCCTTGCGGACCAGGGTGTTGACGGCGGTCACCTCGACCTTGAACAGCGCCTCGACGGCGGCCTTGATCTCGGGCTTGGTGGCGGTCTTCGCGACGTTGAAGACGACCTGATTGTTCTCGGCCGCGATCGTCGCCTTCTCGGTGATGACCGGGGAGCGGATCACGTCGTAGTGGGAGAGTTCGATCGCCATGGTCACGCCTCCGCCCGGAACCGGGCTTCGATCGCGTCGACCGCGTCCTTGGTGAGGACGAGAACCTGACGACGCAGGATGTCGTAGACGTTGATGCCCTGGACCGGCAACACGTCGACGTTCGGGATGTTGCGCGCGGCCAGACCGAAGTTCTGGTCGACCTCGGCGCCCGACACCACGAGGACGTTGGCGAGACCGAGCTTCTCGAAGCGCTCGGCCATGGCCTTGGTCTTCGGCGTCTCGGCGGTGGCGTCGGCGAGGACGACCAGCGCGCCGGCGGCGGCCTTGGACGAAAGCGCATGCTTCAGACCGAGGGCGCGGACCTTCTTCGGCAGATCGTGCTCGTGGGAGCGGACGACCGGGCCGTGGGCACGACCACCACCGCGGAAGATCGGAGCACGCTGGGACCCGTGGCGAGCGCCGCCGGTGCCCTTCTGCTTGTACATCTTCTTGCCGGTGCGGGCGATCTCGGAGCGGCCCTTGACCTTGTGGGTCCCGGCGCGGCGCTTGGCGAGCTGCCACTTGATCACACGCTGGATCAGATCGATCCGCGGCTCGGCGATACCGAAGATCTCGTCGGAGACGGTGATCTTACCGGCGTCGGCGCCGTCGAGGGTCTTGATCTGGAGCTCCATCACTCGGCCCCCTTCTCTTCGGTGGCGGCCGCGACGGCGACCGGCTTCTTGAAGGCGCCGGGCATCGGCAGACCTTCCGGAGCCTTACGCTTCACGGCGTCGCGGACGATGATCCAGCCGCCCTTGGCGCCCGGCACCGAACCCTCGACCAGGATCAGGCCGCGCTCGACATCGGTGCGGACGACCTTGAGGTTCTGGGTGGTGACGCGCTCGGCGCCCATGTGGCCGGCCATCTTCTTGTTCTTGAAGGTGCGACCGGGATCCTGACGCTGACCGGTGGAACCCAGCGAACGGTGCGACACCGACACGCCGTGGGTGGCACGCAGACCACCGAAGTTCCAACGCTTCATGCCGCCGGCGAAGCCCTTACCGATCGAAGTGCCGGTGACGTCGACGAACTGGCCGACGACGAAATGGTCGGCGGTGATCTCCGCACCCACTTCGATCATCTTGTCCGCGTCGACGCGGAACTCGACCATCTTGCGCTTCGGCTCGACGTTCGCCTTGGCGAAATGGCCGCGCATCGCCTGGGTGGTGTTCTTCACCTTGGCGAGGCCGGCACCGAGCTGCAGCGCGGTGTAGCCGTTCTTCTCTTCGGTCCGATGGGCGACGACCTGGCAGCCGTCGAGACGCAGAACCGTCACCGGCACCTGCTCTCCCGCATCGGTGTAGATGCGGGTCATGCCCAGCTTCTGTGCGATCACACCTGAACGCATGGCGTTCTCTCTTCTTATGGGAGTGTCACGCGAGTGAAACACTCCTGATCCATGTCAGAGGCTCGGAAAGGCTGAATGCCGATCAGAGCTTGATTTCGACGTCCACGCCGGCCGCCAGATCGAGCTTCATCAGAGCGTCGACCGTCTGCGGGGTCGGGTCGATGATGTCGAGAAGCCGCTTGTGGGTGCGGATCTCGAACTGCTCGCGCGACTTCTTGTCGACGTGCGGCGAGCGGTTGACCGTGAACTTCTCGATCCGCGTCGGCAGCGGAACCGGGCCACGGACGGAAGCGCCGGTGCGCTTGGCCGTGCTGACGATCTCGCGCGTCGAGGCGTCGAGGACCCGATGGTCGAACGCCTTGAGGCGGATACGGATGTTCTGACCGTTCATTCTTGAACCCTCGGAGTTTCGGCCGGCGGGCGGGGGCGTACCCCGCCCCGCCACCGAGTTCCTTACGCGATGATCTTGGCGACGACGCCGGCGCCGACGGTGCGGCCGCCTTCACGGATGG